>CADAXH010000084.1 GCA_902791785.1 uncultured Ruminococcus sp.
AACGCTTCCTTTGTATTCAACAACATCTTTTTCTTCGTCAATTTTCATTGACGGGTCATTTGCATATTTTCCGTTGACTTTGATAAGACCGCTTTTTAAGGCCTTTTTGCATTCGGTTCTTGATATGAACTGATTGTTTGACAGAAATTTGTCGAGTCTCATTTCAAACTCCGTTATCTTTAATGAAATAAGTTTAACTCTTAGTTGGCACGAATGTCAACAAATCGAGTTGCAAGTATTGAAATAGTTGCACATATTTGATAATATATCTAAGATTGTGAAAATTTTGTTTTCACATCAATGGTGTTTCATTAACGCATGAGGTGCTGTATGAACGGAACCAAGAGATTGCTCGGAGATGTCAGAAGAGCGTGTGAAAAATATGAAATGATTGATGATAACGACCACATCCTCGTAGGCGTGTCCGGAGGAAAGGATTCGGTGTCTCTTCTGTATGCTCTTTGCGAGATGAGAAGATTCTATCCAAAGAAATACGATCTTTCTGCTGTTGCTGTGGACATGCAGTTTCAGTCAATCGGTCTGAAGTCAATGGACTATTCTTCAATTCAGGAAATCTGCAAGGAATATGGTGTTCCTTTTTCCATTGAAAAGACAGACATAGCTGAGATTATTTTCAAGGCCAGAAAAGAAAGCAATCCGTGTTCATTATGTTCGAGGATGAGAAGAGGAGCGCTCTGCACGTTTGCTGAACGCAACGGAATCAAAAAACTTGCACTCGGACATCACTTTGACGATGCAGTTGAGACCTTTATGCTGAATCTCTTCTTTGAGGGAAGACTTGGTTGTTTTTCTCCTGTTTCAAAGATGGAAGATACAGGTGTAACGGTTATAAGACCACTCATTGAAACAAAAGAATCGACAATCAAATACTTCATCTCTTCCAACCGGATCGGGATTGTAAAAAACAGCTGTCCTGAGGATAAAAACAGCGAAAGAGAAGCTATGAAAACAATGCTGAATAACCTGGACAGGGAAAACAAGGGATTGAAGCACAGAATAATGGTCGCAATGGAAAAAGGCGGCATTGACGGACTCAAATTGTAATAATACGGTTGTATACAACCGCAAATAATAGAGGTGTAAAATGGCATTTTCTTTATCAGACAGATACCTGGGACAATATGTATCTAAATTCGATTTGGCAGCAGTTGAAAACGAAGCTAAACACGCGTTTGAACTTGTCAAGAATAAAAACGGAGAGGGTTCGGATTTCTTAGGCTGGGTCAACCTTCCTTATGACCATGACATGGTTGAATATGAAAGAATAAAAAAAGCAGCAAAAAAGATTCAGCAAACATGCGATGTTTTCCTTGTAATCGGAATAGGCGGTTCTTATCTTGGTGCAAGAGCTGCAATTGAATTCGTAAAAGGTAATTTATATAACGATAAAAAGAAGGATACTCCGGATATCTATTTTGTCGGAAACGATATCAGTTCATCTCATATGAGAGATGTCATGGATATCTGCGAAGGAAGAGATGTATGCATAAACGTTATCTCAAAGTCCGGAACAACCACTGAACCTGGAGTAGCTTTCAGAGTTCTCAGAAGCATGCTCGAAAAGAAATACTGCAAAGGCGCAAATGAAAGAATATTTGTAACAACAGACTCAAAGAAAGGCGCTTTGAGACCTCAGGCTGAGGAGTTCAATTACGAGAGCTTTGTCGTTCCTGATGATATAGGCGGAAGATATTCAGTTCTCAGTGCGGTTGGTCTGCTTCCAATTGCTGTTGCAGGAATTGATCTTGATGAAATGTTTGAAGGTGCAAGGGCAGCTGCAGAGAAGTATTCTAAGAACTTCTACAACAATGACAGTGTCAAATATGCATGCCTCAGGAACATTCTCCTGAGAAAGGGAAAATGCATAGAACTTCTTGCTTCAAATGATCCTTCAATGACTATGTTCTGCGAATGGTGGAAACAGCTGTTCGGCGAGAGCGAAGGAAAAGACGGCAAGGGTTTATATCCTGCTTCAGTCATTTATTCAACCGATCTGCATTCCTTGGGTCAGTACATTCAGGAAGGACAGAGAACGCTGTTTGAAACAGTAATCAATGTAAATGTTGAAGATGATTTCGTAATAGAATCTGATGATGTAAATGCTGACGGTCTGAACTTCCTTGCAGGAAAAACCATCAATTATGTCAACCAGCAGGCTGTTCTCGGAACCGCGCTCGCTCACACAGACGGAAATGTCCCGAACATTGCAATGGAAATAACATCCAGAAGCGCATATGAATTCGGATATCTTGTTTACTTCTTTGAGTTTGCTTGTGCAGTTTCAGGATACATGCTCGGAATCAATCCTTTCAATCAGCCTGGTGTTGAGGCGTATAAGAAAAACATGTTTGCACTTCTCGGAAAACCGGGTTATGAACAGGCAACAAAAGACATTACTGAAAGATTGGAAAAACTCGCCAAATAATGAAATACTTTTCATTCGATATTGAGTGTTCTGACGGTGGAAAGGGAGCTATTTGTTCTTTTGGATATGTTGTCGCCGATGATAATTTCAAAGTTCTGGAAAAGCGCGACATAGTGATCAATCCGGAATTCAGATTCTTCTTGACAGGACGCAAAAAACGGCCTGATATACAATTGTCTTATACAATTGAAGAATTCAAAAAAGCCCCCTCTTTTCCCGAAGTTTACGATACAATAAAAGGAATGCTCGAAAACAAAGAGTGGCAGATAATAGGATATGCGCTCGGCAACGATGCCGACTTTATCCGCAAAGATTGTGTAAGATACAATCTGCCGTGCATCAACTACTCATATTTTGACGTCCAGAAACTTATCAGGAACACATCGGAAGACAAGGAAACCATTTCGCTTGAGAAGGCCTGCGACAGGTTCGGAATCCCGATTGATATGGAACTCCACAAAAGCGACAATGATGCATTTGTGACCCTTCAGATATTCAGAAAGATTGTGGAATCCGGTAATAGTTCATCGGAGGAAATAATTACAAGTAATGAGAACTGCAACGGCACACTCAACAATTACATCAACAGATATTCCGGTGACAGAACTGTCAAAAAGAATATCATAAAGCCCAATCCAAAAGGGAAAGACAATTGTATAATTAACGGAACCGTCAACAAAATGCTGTTCATCAGGTTTATTAAGTATGTCTATCCTTATAACCCCAGGTCTTTGAACAAGCCTCTAAAAGGAAAAAAGGTCTGCGTTTCGGAGAATTATGAAAGAACTCATTTCAAGGAAATGATTCACATTATTCAGCTGATATGCGATCTTGGCGGAAGATATACAACAAGTTCGTCCGAATCTGATTTATTCCTGACATACAATGACGTTGAGGGAAAAGGCAGGCTCGGAAATGTAAAAGAAGATGCGATTGTCGTCTCTCTTGAATCGTTTCTTTTGTTCAACGGCACTTCAATTGAGTCTGTTGAGCACAAGAATCCCAAAGACATAGTCTATCTGGAAAACGACAAGTATTCCACGGGCCGTTACTGATGGAGGAAAAAACGTGAATCTGGTCAAGTTCTCTGTGGGTGATGTTGTTGAAATGAAGAAAAATCATCCATGCGGTGGAAATCTGATGACTGTACTTTATGCTGCATCTGACATCAAACTGAGATGCAATAAATGCGGACATGAAATATCCGTCGAAAGAATCAAAATCGAGAAACGCATCAGGAAAGTGATAGAATCGCATTCATCAATGCAATGATTTTTTGCTTGAAATGTTTCTTGTAATGTAGTATTATCTTTATAGTGAAGATATGTCTTCGCTTTTATCAAATTGGAACCATAAATACGGTTCCGGAAAGAGTGACTAAAATGATAAAGTTAATTGCAGGTCTTAAAGGAACCGGAAAGACCAAAACTCTGATAGAAATGGTAAATACCGCAGCTGAGGAAACAGAAGGATCCGTTATCTGCATTGAACAGGGTAACAAACTTCGCTACGACATTTCATATCATGCAAGATTAGTTAACACTCAGGATTACTCGATAGAAAGCGGTGAAGCTCTATACGGATTTGTGACAGGTGTTTGCGCTTCCAACTATGACATCAAACACATATTCATTGATTCTGCATTGAAAATTTGCCAGAACGATTTATCTTCATTCGAGAATTTTGTAAATAGAACAGCTGCATTTGCCACAAAAGATTCAATAGATTTGGTGGTTACAGCTTCTATTGGCGAGGAAAATCTTCCTGAAAGCCTGAAAAAATATCTTTGATTAATGTAATAATTCTGCGGTGCGCTTGCCAGGCAAGATCAGTGCCGCAGGTTTTTTCCTAAATTTCGTCAAGGAGATTATAAATGAACAGAGAAAGACTCAACGATTTACTGAAAGAGATGCATACTTGTGATGATGCCCGGAAAGAGGACATCAAAAAAGAGATTTACAATGCCTACGTAAAGCAGGTACTGTATGTATGCAAAAATGTTTTGTCTGATGACTTCGATTATGAGCAATATGCAGATGATTCCTTCACAATGGCATTCGGCAATGTTGAAAAGAACAATATTGAGCTTGGAACCGATTTTGTCAAAATGCTGAACATTGCAACTATTTATACATGTTCAATGAAGCTTTCTTCATCTCCGGATTATCTTGACTGGACAAAATCAAGAGCTGCAAGCGTAAGCGGAGTGACAGAAGCGGATCCGGATGAAATGATAGATTCAGCAGTATACAGCGAAACTGTAAAGATGGCAATTCCTTCAATGCTGAGAGAACTTCCTGCACAGGAAAAAATATGTGCATATGCATACTACTTCCTCTACATGAAACCAAGCATGATAGCCTGGGCAGTCAACCACACAGAGAATGTAATTGAGGAAAAACTGAATTCCGTCAGAAGCTGCATTATGATGAGCATCAGATATTATGCAGGTTCAAACGATAAAGAAGATTTGTCATTCACCCGTCAGATTATTCATGACTTTCTCGTATATGACTCAACAAAGACAATTCTCAGAGGAGATGCTTCTGCTGATTTACACCCTGAGACATATACAGCAAGAGATCATGCAATGACTCAGAAATCAAGACCGAAACCGGCTCAGGAGAAGAAACAGAATCTCGAGGATACGAACCTTCTTGCAGCTGCTGAAATCATCAACTTGTCAGAGCAGGAAACTCCCGACGATACAGTCCCGGATGAAGAAGTCAAACAGAGCAGAAAACCTGCAGACAGAGATCCTTCAGCCATAGACTTTGATGAGAACGGCGGAAAACAGAAGAAAACAGTTTCAAATAAGACTCTTCTTATTGTAGTGATTGCTTTGGCAGTGACACTTGTTGTCGCTTTGGTAGTTGTTGCAACAACAACAAAACTTTTCCAGAATGCTTTTAATTCTGCACCTGTTCTTGTTCAGAAAGTGGATGCAGCATCAACGGTTGTCAATATGAAAGTCGGTGATACAACAGACTTTACAAAGAATATAACCATTATTCCAAGCAATGCAAATTCTACAGATATAAAAGACTCACAGTATTGGGATGTGTCTTCTTCTGAAGAATCTGTTTTAACAGTTAATCAGGGAAACGGAACCATGAATGCAGTTGCAGTCGGAGAAGCTTCTCTAAGAGTTTTTTACAGACCGGACGCTAAAGTGTTCGTAATTGTAAAAGTCGTTGTGACTGAATAAAAATAGACAAACAACGCTCAAGCGAGGGGCTGCGTAAGGAAGTAGCTTTTCACTAGGCGCTATCAAATCGGCTGAGTTCAGCGAATGAATTTGATCCGAAACCGTGCGAAAGAAATAGTATTAAACAATACCGATTAATAAACAAACTACGGGGTTGCTTCGTATAAAATGGAGCAACCCCAAACTCATTTATGTTCGTTAAATCTTTGTAATACT
>CADAXH010000085.1 GCA_902791785.1 uncultured Ruminococcus sp.
AAGATAAAAAACAGACATCAAAATGGGGCTGCAATCGCAGTCCCATTCTGATTAAACTGAAATATGTTATTGTTGTTCTGAAACGCTCTCGGTCACAGAAGCACTTTCTGTGCTCTCGACAGGAGCGACTTCTGCGGACTGCGCTTTTCGTTCTTCAAGCTGTCTGCAAATATCGTTATAAGTGTCTTCGTCGAGTTTGTATTTCTTCTGATACAGAATGTATGAAATGAATCCGAATACAATCGGAATTATTACCATTGCAAGGAGAAGTCCCAGCTTTTGTGAAGATTCAACTCCGTCAACAACTGCTTTGATGCCTTCCATACGTTCAGCATCAGTTATTTCTCCGAGTTGAGCCTGCTGCTCAAAGGAAGAGATAAGATTTGTTTTTTCTGTTATGTTGAAGATAAGATATGTAAGCGAAGTGAGTGCTACAACAATTGCGCTTCCCATTTTTGTCAGGAGAGGACGCATTGAAGTGATGATTGCCTCGTTGCGGTGGGTTGTCAGAAGCTGATTGTATTCTACTGTGTTAACAATTGATATCATCATGATCAGGTAGAACGCATAAAGTCCAAGGTTTACAGTCATGTATCCGATTGTAAGAACTATAAAGCTTATATCGGCAAGTCCTGCGCCGGGAACCGGAGACAGAACAAGACCGCCAAGGATTTCAAGCACACTTCCGAAAGCTACCATGATCATTCCGAAAGTCATGAGTTTCTTTCTTGAGAACTTTCTTGAAAGTGCAGGGTAAGCCAGCATAAGAACAGCTGTTGCTGCAACTCCTACCATTGAAAAGACTGAATACAGACCGCCTTCATAGCCGTAGCGGAAATATATGAAACTGGAACCTATTCCTCCGAATACAAGGGAATTTGCAATTTGCTGTATAAGGAATATGACCATCATCCAGCGGAGCTGGTCATTTTGTTTTATGGTACGGAAGAATCTTCTGAAATTCAGTTTCATCTTCGGTTCCATGTCATCGCCTCTGTGTTCTTTTGCGCCAAACAGAGTGAACAGAATAAACAGAGGTCCAAGGGCTGCTATAATAAGTGCAATAATGCCGTATGCTTTTCCTGCGCTTCCGCCAAGAGCCATTGAGCCTGTTGTCAGCATAGGAATCAAAACTGAAGCAAGTGTTGAGCCTACGCCTGCAAAGAATGTTGCTCTGGATGTATACTGGTTGCGGAGGTCTGCATCTCTTGACATTGCCGGGATCATTCCCCAATATGAAATGTCATGCATTGTGTATGTTATGCTGTATGCAAAATAAATTACTCCGAAGAATATTACAAATGGCCATCCCTGAAGCTGAGTATTGAATGCCAGATAAATAACAATTGAAGTGGAGAGTACACCAATCAGAAGCCATGGTTTAAACTTGCCCCATTTTGTTCTTGTTGATTCAATAATGTTGCCCATAATCGGGTCATTGAGTGCGTCAAAGATTCTGGCTGCGACCATAATTGCTGTAATGGCCACAAGCTGCTCAGATGTCAACTGCTTTGTAAAGAGAATATATGTCAGGATACAGTTGTTGAACAAGAAATACATCATGTCTCGTCCAATTGTGCCCAGTGGATAGAAAATCAGATTCTTTTCTCTTTTTCTACGCTTTTTTTCGGATATTGGTTGTCCCGGAGCATCTACATTGTGCTCTATGGGTTTTTTGTTCAAGTCGCTCATTGATTTCTCCTCTCAAACTTGATGTGTACCTATATAATAGTACATTTTTACAAGAAATGCTATAGTATTCTGGAATTTATTGTTATTTTTGCATATTTTGCATACACATTTTGAAGAATCAACAAAAAAACCGGAACCAAAGTGTGATTCCGGATTTTTGTTTGCAGTATTTCTGATTATCTCTTTGAGAACTGAGGAGCACGTCTTGCGGCTTTGAGACCGTATTTCTTTCTCTCTTTTTCTCTTGGGTCTCTGGTGAGGAATCCTGCTTTTTTAAGAGGAGTTCTGTATGCTTCATCAACCTGAAGGAGAGCCTTTGCGATTCCGTGACGGATAGCGCCGGCCTGACCTGAGATACCACCGCCTGCAGCAGTGCAGACAACGTCAAATTTACCCATTGTCTCTGTTACTTCGAAAGGCTGATTAACGATAAGTTTAAGAGTTTCAAGACCGAAATAATCATCTATTGTACGTCCGTTGATTACAACAGAACCTGTTCCGACATAAACACGAACACGAGCGATAGATTTTTTTCTTCTACCTGTACCATAGAAGTACGGTTTAGCACTTGTATACATTATTCTTTATCCATCCTTTCCATTAGATTGAGTATTCAACGGGCTTCTGAGCCTGATGATTGTGATCCGGACCAGCATATACTTTCAGACGTGTGAAAGCTGTGTCGCCGAGAGTGTTGTGGGGAAGCATGCCGTTAACAGCAAGTTCCATTGCTTTTTCAGGTTTGGAGGCAACGAGAGTCTTATAGTTGACTTTCTTAAGTCCGCCAATGTATCCTGAATGATGATAATAATACTTGTTTTCGACCTTCTTGCCGGTAAGAACAGCTTTTTCAGCGTTAACTATAATAACAAATGAACCACAGTCTACATGAGGTGTGTATTCTGGAGTGTTCTTTCCTCTGAGAAGATCAGCGGCAGCAACAGCAACTTTACCAAGTGTTTTGCCATCTGCATCGATAACATACCAATTGCGTGCAACCGTTTCTTTTTTTGCCATGTAAGTTGACATGAATATGATCCTCCGAATATAGATTATTCGCGCCTTAAGGCGCTTTTTTCGTGAACGCATGAATTATATCATTACGCATATTTCTTTGTCAACACATATTTTTGCAAAAATTAATTTACAATAAGCATATCTCTTGTTTTCTCTGTTTTTCTCTTGTTTTCGTGCCATTTGCTAACTTATTATTTTTCAAAAAAACTCAAAAATGTTTCATATATGGTCAGGAAAAGCCCGGAAATGCGGCTTTTTTGTCAACTAAAAGTGCTTTTTGCAAGTTATTGTGATATAATTGTCAGTATAGTACTTAATGGGAAAGAATAATATATGAGAGACAAACTTAACGGAATTGAAGAAAAGTATATACAGATATCTTCCATGCTTGAAGATCCCAATGTTGTTTCTGATCAGGAGAAGTATAAATCTCTGACCAAGGAATACTCAAGGCTCACCCCGATTGTGGAGAAATTCAGGGAACTTAAGGAATATGAGCAGAGTCTTGCTGATTCTGAGGAACTTATGAATGACACAGATCCGGAAATCAAAAAGCTTGCACAGGAAGAATATGTTGAAGCAAAAGACAATATAGAAACATGCACACTCGAACTCCGAAAACTACTTCTTCCTACGGATCCCAATGATGAAAAGAACGTAATTATTGAAATCAGGGGCGGTGCAGGCGGAGACGAAGCAGCGCTGTTTGCAAATTCATTGTTCAGAATGTACACAATGTACGCAGCTTCTCACAAATTTAAGGTTGAAGTAATGTCCGCCAATGAAACCGGACTTGGAGGCATGAAGGAAGTCATATTTACCATTGAAGGCAAAGGTGCGTACTCAAGGCTGAAATATGAATCAGGTGTTCACAGAGTCCAGAGAGTTCCGGAGACAGAAACTTCGGGAAGAATTCACACTTCAACCGTAACTGTAGCGGTTCTTTGCGAAGCTGACGACGATATCAACATAGAGATAAAACCGGAAGATCTTGAAGTTGAAACTATGAAGTCAAGCGGCGCAGGCGGACAGCACATCAACAAGACTGAGTCTGCAATAAGAATTCTTCACAAGCCCAGCGGCATTGTTGTTGAATGTCAGGAAGAGAGAAGCCAGTTCCAGAACAGGGAAAAGGCAATGAACCTTCTCAAGGCAAAACTCTATAATATTGAAAAAGAAAAGCGTGACAATGAACTGAAGAGCGAGAGAAGAAGCCAGATTGGAACAGGCGACCGCAGCGAGAGAATAAGAACGTACAATTTCCCGCAGGGAAGAGTTACGGATCACAGAATCGGACTCACAATTCACAGCATTGAAGCATTCATGAATGGAGATCTGGACAAGATGATTGACGCTCTGGGAGAAGCGGACACCGCGGAAAAACTCAAGAGTGGCGAGGGAGATATTGATTGACAACCGAATTTGTTAAAATAGATTATAATAAGGATATGGAAAGCCAGCTGACGGGGGCAGCAGAAATAATAAGAAGAGGGGGCCTGGTTGCTTTTCCGACTGAGACGGTGTACGGACTCGGAGCAAATGCACTTGACCCTGATGATGCTGCAAGAATATATCTGGCCAAGGGGCGTCCTTCGGACAACCCGCTTATCATCCATATTTCAAAACCGGAAGAAGCTGAAAAATACTGCTTTGTAAATGATATATACAGTAAGATTGCCTCTGCATTCATGCCCGGCCCCATAACAGTCATAATGAAGAAAAAAGATATCATTCCTTCAAAAGTGACCGGAGGCCTTGACACTGTTGCAGTGAGATGTCCTTCGGATCCAGTTGCCAGGAAGCTGATTGAACTGTCGGCAGTGCCGATTGCCGCTCCTTCTGCAAATACTTCAGGCAAGCCAAGTCCGACATGTGCTGAACACGTCAGAGAGGATCTTGAAGGCAAAATTGACCTCATAATTGACGGGGGAAGCTGTCAGATAGGTCTCGAATCAACAATCGTAAAAGTCAGCGACGGAAAGGTTTCGCTTCTGAGACCAGGCGGTATTACGGTTGAGATGCTTGAAAAGGTGGTAGGAGAAGTTAATGTCGACAGAGCGGTTCGCGAAAGACTTCCCGAGAACGTTCGTCCGGAAGCTCCGGGAATGAAATACAGGCATTACGCACCGGAAGCCAAGGTGTTCCTCATAGTAGACGACGGAACGCCCGGTTTTATTGGAAGAGCAGCAGAATATATAAATTCCAGGATAGCAGAAGACCCGAGAACAGGCGCTTTGTGCTGTTCTGAGATATGCGAAAAACTTAAAGGAAAATACATAAAGGATCTTGGACCAAAAACAGACAAAACCGAGCATGCAAAGCATCTTTTTGCATATCTCAGGGAGTTTGACGACACCGACGTCTCCGTAATATACGCAGTTACGGAAGATGAATCGGGAATAGGACTCGCCGTGAGGAACAGGATGCTTAAAGCTTCCGGATACAACATAATTGAGATTTGAGGGAAACATGGTTATCGGATTGACGGGATCTATAGGATCAGGGAAGAGTTCAGTGGCAGAAATAGCATCAGAGCTCGGATATTTAGTCATAGATTGCGACAGGATATCTCACGATATTAATGACGACCCTGCTTTTATTGATGGCATAACAAGGGTATTCGGTCCTGATTGTATTGAAACATCTGAAGGCAGGAAAAAAGTAAACAGAAAGGCTGTATCTGAGAAGGCTTTTTCGTCCAAAGAGAATGTGAAAATGCTCGAATCAGTAAGTTATCCTGTCATACTTGCCAGAGTGATGGAACAGATCAGTGTTGCTTCATCTATGGGACTGGACTGCATAGTTGACGCTCCGACGCTGTTTCAATCCGGATTGAATGATTATTGCGACTGTACAATCGGAGTGGTGTCCGAAGACAAAATCCGTCTCAACAGAACAATTATTCGGGGCGGCCTGAGTGAAAGAGAAATTATAGCGAGGATGGCTGTTCAGCCGTCTAATCAGTTTTATACCGACAATTGTGATTATATTATTGAGAATAATGCAACAAAGGAAGACCTCAGAAAATCTGTTATACAACTGTTATCAGACCTGAAAGGCGGGGCGAATGACTAAAAATAAGAACAAACTCCTCTGGATTATATTGATTGTTCTGGTTG
>CADAXH010000086.1 GCA_902791785.1 uncultured Ruminococcus sp.
GCCGAGAACATGGTAAAGGCCGTTGAATTCTCTGGTCTTTTCAATTGCAAGAACTGCCTTTGTGTCTTCAACGACGCAGACTACCGTCTGATCGCGCTGATCGTCCGAACAGATCGGACAAAGTTCTGAATCGGTGTAGTTGCCGCATACGCTGCATGGTTTCACTTTTTCTTTGGCTTCCCTGATTGCATCGGCAAATTCGTTTGCGTCTTCTTCAGACAGCGCCATCACATTAAAAGCATATCTTTCAGCCGTCTTTTTTCCGACACCTTTAAGAGAGGCAAATTTTTCAATCAGTCTCTGAAGCGGATAAATGTATTCCATCTTTTAGAAAAGTCCTCCGGGGAGTCCCATTGATCCCATGGAGCCTGTAATCTTCTGCATTTCTCTTTCACTTGTCTCTTCGACAGTCTTGATAGCTTCGTTAACTGCTGCTGTTATAATGTCGGAAAGAGTTTCGATGTCGTCAGGATCCACAATTGCAGGATTTATGTCAAGTGACACTATTTCCTTTTTGCCGTTTATCTTGACTTTAACCATTCCGCCGCCTGCGGCCACTTCGTATTCAGCTGCTTCGAGTTCGGCCTGTTTGTTAGCCATGTCCTCCTGCATTTTCTGAACCTGTTTAAGCATGTCATTTCTTGATGGTCCCTGTGGAATTCTTGCTTTCATTGGTTTTCTTCCTTTCCCAAACTGTCAATTAAGTTATCAAACGGAGATTTTTCCGTATCGTCTTTTACTACTCTCACAACTACGTTCTTTTCATTGTATGATGTGTTGCATTACTACTCTCACAACTACGTTCTTTTCATTGTATGATGTGTTGCAGATCTGGTTGATTGCCAGAATCACAATTGTGAGTCTTCTCATGTCGCTCACGTATGAAACCGCAAAATCACTGTCGCAGTTGATGTAGAACTGCCCGTCAGATCCAGTGTATCCCTGAGCGCCTCTTATGAAAGTTGCCGTCATGGAATCCTGTCTCTGTACCTTTCTGACTATTTCAGGCCATGATTTGCATGCGGTCAGGGCAAGTTTGCCTTCGTAAGTCATTTTTACCGGTTCCTCATATGGAACAAACAGTTTGCTTACGCTGTTTTCGTCGGCTTTTGACGCAGGTGCACTAACTGCCTTTTTAAAATTTCCCGATGCTATTTTTTCTTCAAGATCCGAAATTCTGCTCAGAATCGCTGTGGGGTCTGTGTCCATTGTAGGATCACAGACTTTTACCGTCGCCATTTCTGCATAGAGTTTCGCATTCGCGGGAAGTTTGTTCATGTCGCCTTCAGCCTGGGTGAATACTTCGAGTATTCTCATCACTTTCATCACGGTGAATTTCCCCGCAGTGTCGACTACCGTCTTGTCATTTGAATATGTGCCTCTCGTGGCAATTGTCATCATCACGTCCCTGAGGAAAGCAATGAGCTCTCTCCAGAAAACGGCGATGTCTCTTGACGACAGGTATACGTTGTCTATTATCTTCAGTGCGTCAGCAGTTCTCTTTTCTGCTATGCATGTTGAAATATCTGCCAACAGCTCAACCGGACTTGCTCCGAGAAGATCCGTGGCTTTGCTTAATGTTATGTTCTCTCCGCTTCCTGCACAGAACTCGAGCATGTTAAGAGCGTCCCTGAAAGACCCCTGTGCCATTCTCGCAATCAGGTCAAGCGCAGACTCCTCAGCCTCAATTTTCTCACCTGCACAGACCGTCTTCATCCTGGATATTATATCCATCGGTGTGACTCTGTGGAAATCAAACCGCTGGCATCTTGAGAGGATTGTTGCAGGTATTTTCTGAAGTTCTGTCGTAGCAAGCACGAATATGACGTGTGCAGGCGGCTCTTCAAGTGTCTTCAGGAGCGCATTGAATGCGCTTATGGAGAGCATGTGAACTTCGTCTATTATGAAAACCCTGTATTTCAGTTCTGCAGGTGTATATACGACTGCGTCCCTGATGTCGCGGATATCGTCTACTCCGTTGTTGGAAGCTGCGTCCATTTCAACTATGTCTGTTGCACTTCCTTCAAGGATTGCCTTGCATGATGGGCAATTTCCGCACGGGTCGCCGTTTACGGGATGTTCGCAGTTGACTGCCCTGGCTATTATTTTTGCACAGGTGGTCTTTCCCGTTCCTCTTGGCCCGCAGAAAAGGTAGGCATGGGATATCTTGCCTGAAGAAATTTCACTCTTCAGAACTTCTGTTATATGTTTCTGTCCAATAACGTCTTCAAAAACCTGAGGACGCCATTTTCTGTATAACGCCTGGTACACACCACACCTCCGTAAAAAAATATTGGGGTACAAAATCAGACCATGCAACGTCAATCGACAAAACGAATATACGCGTTACCGCAGTTTCTGCTCCGGACAGGCACGCCTGCGGCACATCCGAAAATCCACTTAATGCTGCTCTGTCCCCAGCCTGACATGGTTCATGGCATCGAATTGCGCAGGACCCATCCTTCATCACAAAAAGCATACGACACAGACCGCACAGCCGCGTGCCTCAAGCACGCATTCGCCCCTGCTGTAGCGGATTGCAGGTTCAGGGCACCGCTATCTCCCCGGCTAGCATGGCCTGATTTTGTATCCCAATTGTTGAAAGCTGAATTCCAGCTTTTTTGCTTTGGTAATTATACCATAGCATTCAATATAAAACAACTTGATTTTGAATATCCGGGCAGTTTTCAGAGCCGAATACACCCGGTTTATTCTATCTGTTTTTCGGATAATCCTTTTTCTTCATGTTAAGGTACGGAACGACTCTGTGTTCCGGAAGACTGCCCGCTATTGATGTTATTTCGCTCATCAGGTAATCGCAGATTCTTCTCCTCTCGGTGTCAATCGGATTGTCCGGATTGTATTCAATCGGCTTTCCGTATACAATCTTTTTAAGAGCTGGCGAGAGGTACATCGGAACAAATTCCAGTTTTTCATGTGTTTTGACATAATACATTTTTGCCAGATCCACAAATCTGTCCTGGAACTCGTTCACAATATTGTTGTGAAGATCCGCCTTTTCCGGGAATATGTGAATATTCTCGCCGCACTCGAGCTTTTCTATTGAACATTTTATGGTTTTCAGCAGCCTCATGTCTTTGTACACCGGCACTATATCTGCATATTTGAAGACATATACCGCAAGAGGCGCGATTATGTATGACACAATTCTGAAAATCCACTTTGTCGCCTTGGGCTTCTGTGACCAGAAGTCCTTATAAGCATATGCAGGAACTTCTTTCAGTTCCGTCATCTCATATGTGCACCATACCGACGTCGGTCTTTCAATATAGAACTGCAGGGCTATGGGACCATATACCTGGCAGTGATTTGAAACTACCACACAGGGCTTATCCGGAATCATTTCTGTTTTTTCGGAAACGTATTTCGGCGACAGCTTTCTCACTGCCGCTTTTATTATCCTGTAGTGCCATGGTATTTTCCTGCCCATTTTCCTTGTGTTCCTCTGATTTATTTCAAAATGACGATTCTGTTTTCGCCGTACAAATTGCTGTACTTGTCCGGCATTACTCCTCCAAGATACTCTTTCAGATATCTGACGAGCACATCGAGATCGGTCATGTCGTCGACTTTGACAATTCCCTCGTTATCAATGACGTACCCGTCTCCGTTATTGAGAAGAATGTAGTCCGTGGAAGCAATTGTATATATCTTTTCCGGGTCCAGCGCTTCTCCGTTTACAAGTATTGACTGCACCCTTCTGTCGCCTTCGCCGATGGGCATCATCATCCCGTTTTCGTCAACTTCGGCTATTGAGTCGACTGTTACGTCAACCATGAAAGATATACCTGAAACCTGAAGAAAGCCTCCGTGTTCCTTCGGATAATTCTTGACTGAAAACTCGAGCATATCCGCCAGTGTTTTTCCCGTCACCTTTATTTTTGCAACTGTGTTTCCGAACGGGTGGACATTCATCAGTTCTTCGTATGTGATGTCTCCTGCGTCAATGGTTGTTCTGACTCCGCCTCCGTTGACAATCGCTATATCCGCATCCAGTACTGTCCTGTACGCATCTGCAACGAAATCTCCGATTCCGGTCTCATATGTTCTCACAACCCTGCTTCCGTCTTCGTCATATATCGGGAGTGCAAA
The DNA here is from genome assembly GCA_902791785.1 of uncultured Ruminococcus sp. Lineage (GTDB taxonomy): Bacteria > Bacillota > Clostridia > Oscillospirales > CAG-272 > CAG-841. The sequence goes on from CADAXH010000086.1 coordinate 4,114, forward strand.
ATCCGTATGACCTATTACTTCACCCATTTTTGAGCTGAATTTGTTTTTTACTGCCCCGACAAGTTCCTCAACAGTCTTGTCTTTCCGGTTGTATTCACCGATCAGTTCCGTCTTTATTTCACCTTTTTGTGATATGGTGAGTCGGCCGATGAACTGAAGTTTTGTTCCTGTCTGGGTTATTATGACATCTTTACCCTTTGAGTTCCTGACTGTCTCTGATTCTATGACAGTGTGTGAATGTCCGTCGATAAATACGTCAATGCCGCTTGTGTTCTCTGCGACACAGCTTGCTCTGTACACTCCTGAAGAATCCTTTGAGCCCAGGTGGGAAATGGCAATTACGTAATCGACACCTTCAGCTCTTGCCTTGTCCACTACTTCCTGTACCCTGCTGTAGAGTCTGCTTCCGTTTTCTCCCTGGCAGAAATCGTAGATGAATTCGCCGTTCTCGTTCTTGAAGTACACAGGTGTACTTGCCGTAATTGTTTCAGGTGTCACGATTCCCACAAATGCAATCCTTCTCCCGCCGATTTCTTTTATGACGTACGGCTCAAACGGATATTCGCCCGTCTGAAGATCCTTCAGATTGCAGCAGACATATTCGCACTTTGCTTCCTTTGCAAGCGTCAGTATGTTGCCTGCTCCGAAATCGAAATCGTGATTGCCCAGTGTGGCAATGTCGTAGCCGCATGAGTCGAGAAGATTTATCATATCCTTGCCTTTGGATATTGTTCCGAACATTGAGCCCTGAATAAGGTCGCCTGAGTCAATCAGCAGCGTGTCGTAGCCTTCTGCTATCGTGTCTTTCTTAAGTGCCGCAACAGTCGCCAGGCCCAGATTATCTTCTGCACCTGCATGAATATCGTTGGTATATATTATGGCTATGTCCTTTGTTGTCTTCGCGCATGAAGAGAACAAAAACAGCACAGAGGCTAGTAATACCAGGCTGAGTATAAATGCTGTTAATCTTGTTAATTTCTTCTGAATCATAATTTGCTCCTTCTGTCGGTAAAGAACTCCCCTAGCTTCGAAACACCAAAGCTAAGGGAGAAGACTGCTTATGCTTACGGGAACATTCCTCTGAGCTTCTTGGCTGTTGTAATTCTCTTTATTGCAACAACATAAGCTGCAAGTCTGTAGTTCAGTCCCCACTTCTCTGCGTTTGCATCGAGTTCATTCCAGGCTTTAACCATTACTTTCTCGAGCATCTTGTTTACATCTTCGAGTTCCCATGTAAGAGACTGGAGGTTCTGTACCCATTCGAAATATGATACTGTAACGCCGCCTGCGTTTGCGAGAATATCCGGTACAAGGACGATTCCTCTCTTTGAAATTATCTCGTCTGCCTCAGCAGTTGTAGGGCCGTTTGCAGCTTCGACAATGTATTTGCACTGCAGTTCGTTTGCATTTTCCTTTGTGATCTGGTTTTCCATTGCTGCAGGAATGAGCATGTCGCACTTTGTGACGAGGAGCTGCTGATTTGTTATATGTTCAACTCCGTCCTCATTGTAGTCCTTGAGGAAGTTCTTCTTGTTTCCTACAAATGCGAGAACCTTCGGAATGTCCAGGCCTTTTTCGCATCTTATGCCGCCTGAAACGTCTGAAACCGCAACAATTCTGCATCCGTGTTCGTGCAGGAATCTTGCTGCTGCAGCGCCGACGTTACCGAATCCCTGAATTGCAATTGATACGTCTTTCGGTTCAATCTTCAGCTTCTTTAAAAGTTCGAGAGCTATGATTGTCACTCCTCTTCCCGTAGCTTCAGGTCTGCCGACTGATCCGCCGACTTCAAGGTCTTTTCCCGTTACAACGCCGTGAACCGTGTATCCCTTCATCATGGAATAAGTGTCCATGATCCAGTCCATGACCTGTGCGTTTGTGTTTACGTCCGGAGCAGGTATGTCTTTTTCCGGTCCAATGATCGGAAGTATGCTTGCCGTGTATCTTCTTGTGAGTCTTTCAAGTTCAGATCTTGACAGCTCTGAAGGATTGACTTTGATGGCGCCTTTAGCACCGCCGTAAGGAATGTTCACAACTGCACATTTGAAGCTCATCCATGCTGCAAGTGCTCTTACTTCATTTATGTCTGAATCCTGGTGGAATCTTATACCACCTTTGCACGGGCCTCTTGATGAACTGTGCTGTACTCTGTATCCTTCAAAAACCCTGATTGTTCCGTCGTCCATTTTTATCGGGACTGAAACCTTGAGTTCTCTCTCCGGATATTTGACGAGCAGATATTCCTGTTCGTCCATGCCTACCGCTTTAGCTGCTTTGTCTACAACGGCAATAAAGTTGTCATACGCGTTATATCCCATATGGGTGTTCCTCCTTGGCGTTTTGTCCGCCGTCTATTATCTCACTTTATCTTCTATTATGATGTCTGCTCCGCACTCTTTCAGGATCTCCCTCTGTCTGTCTGAGCCCTTTCCGAGTCTGCCTATGTTATATGCCCCGAGATCCCTTCCCGCAGTTATTTCCGACCTTCCGTCGCCCACGACAAGTATCTCTTCGCCCCTGGCATTCAGCTTTGCAGCAAGTTCCTTCATTATGTCTATCTTCGGAAGTTTGTGGTTCCAGCTTGACCCTATGAGGGCTTCAACCTGTTTCCCTTCTCCCATGTCATATCCGAGTCCTTCAACCTCTTCGAACATGCCTTTGCCTTCTTCGACAACGGCGCCCGTCACGAAATAGTTCTTGACTCCGTGCTCATGAAGGAAATCCAGGAATTCCTTTGAGCCCTTTACCATGAAACTTTCGGGATCCTTCTTTGCCTTGTCCAGGTTTACGTCCCTGCAGTAGGCGTTGAGAACCTTTTCGTACAGTTTGAAGAGCTTGGGTGTGTTTTCACTGAGGTACTCTTCCATTTCGGGAGTATCTTTTTCTTCGAAAGTCTCTTCTCCCTGCCAGATCTTTTCTATCTTGAACGAATTGTTTTTCTGATTGCAGTTTACTATTATCTTTCCTTCCTGGATGGCGCGTCTTATGGCCCACTCCATCTGGGTAAGACCGGACAGTCCGGCAGATTCAATGCAGAACCTGTCAGTCTCTTCAAACTTCCGGCTTCCTGCCCTCTCTGTAAGCCTGATTACATTCTCCTGTGAGTCGTAGCCATCAGGGAGTCCGTTCTCTATTACGTCATTCAGAACAACGCTCATGACCGGAGGCCAGTTGCGTATGAGCGAATGGGTTCCGTCCACGTCATGAAAAGCGTATCTTATATTTCTGTATCCGCGCGGAATTCTTTCATCCGGAATCCTGAGATATTTTGCTTCCATGTTTTCTCCTAGTCGTCGTCAAACGTTTCGTAGTCCATTATGTCGTCGTAGCTGATTCCGGAAGATTTTTTCTTATCTTTTTCCTTGTTGTCCGTGGAAAAAAGGCCCTGGAAGAATGATTCCAGCATCTCTTTGATTTTTTCTCCGAATGTTTTGTTTTTCGTGTCTTTATTGTTGTCAGGCATTTGCGGCCTCCGTTCCTGCAGCTGCTGCATCTCTTGCCTTCTTTGCGTTCTTGATTTCGTACATCTTTTCGTCGGCGATGCTGAAGCATTTTTCTGCATCCCTGTCTTCAAGGACAGAATAGCCCAATGACAGAGTCGGGAAATTCGGATCGCTCTTTCTCTCGTGTTCGACCATGTCTTCAAACCGCTGAATCATTGATTTTATAAAGTCAACTTTCCTGTCGAGGATAACAGCGAACTCGTCCCCGCCAATCCTGTAGCTTCTTCCGTTTTTGGAATAGACAGTGATGAACATTTTCCCTATTTTCTCGAGACAGTAGTCTCCGTAGTCGTGACCGTTGTCGTCGTTTACCTGTTTGAAGTAGTCTATATCGTAAACCATTATGACGGAACCGGTCTCAACCTTATTCAGTCTGATATCGAATGCGTCCCTGTTCAGAAGTTTTGTGATTTCGTCAGTCTCCTTCGCTCTTTTTGCCTGGAAAATGGCATAAAGGATAACCGTGAAGGAAATGGAAACAAGGAAGATCATAACATGCTTTTCATACAGCTGAACCATTCTTCCGACTATCAGTACGATTGACATGAGTCCGTAGACATAATAGCTGTTGTTCTGCTGCTTTTTGTTTACGATAATTGCAAACATAAGCTGTGCTGCATAGAAAATCATATTGATGA
>CADAXH010000087.1 GCA_902791785.1 uncultured Ruminococcus sp.
AGCAGTTGAGAACCCATGCCAGTTCTGCATGCGCAGGAACATGACTCTGAACGAAGAACAGATTCTTTTCAGGGTCAAGTCCGCTTGCGATGAAAATGGCGAGAGTCTCATATGTTCTTTTCCTGAGTTCGGCAGGATCCTGTCTGACTGTTATGGCGTGCTCATTGACAACGCAGTATATGCTGTTATAGTTTTCTTCAAGTGTCTTCCAGTTCTTGATGGCTCCGAGATAGTTGCCTATTGTGAGCATTCCGCTTGGCTGAACTCCCGAGAAAACGATTTTTTTATCCTTGTTAAATTCCATCTATATCACCATTGAGTATTTACAAATTTCGCGTGTAATAATATAATAACATTAAAGCGAAGAATTATCAACAGCAAAATGGTCGATTCTCTTCACATCTGATACAGGAGGACGTCGTGGCAAAACTACTTGAACAGATTAAGTCAGAATGTGAAAACTGCATGCTTTGTCCGCTGGGAAGCACAAGGACAAATGTTGTATTTGGTGTAGGAAATCCCGATGCCGAACTGATGTTTGTCGGTGAAGCTCCCGGAGAGAGCGAGGACCTGTCGGGTATTCCGTTTGTAGGCAGGGCCGGAAAACTCTTTGACAAGTTTCTTGTCGCCGTGGGGATTGACAGAGATGACGTTTACATAGCGAATATTTTAAAATGCAGACCACCTCAGAACAGAGACCCGAAACCTGAAGAGGAAGATCTGTGCACAAAATATCTTGATGAGCAGATTGATGCCATAAAGCCCAAATACATAGTTTGCCTCGGCAGAATCGCCGCAATGAGACTTATCAAGGAAGATTTCAGAATCATGAGCGAACACGGAACATGGTATAAAAAAGACAACTATGAAATATGCGCTGTGCTTCATCCTTCTGCAATTCTGAGAGATCCAAGGAAAAACGAACTGATGCTGAAGGATATGATTGACATAAGAGACAAAGTATACGGACAGGAGAAACCTAAAATATGAGCAAATTAAAACTGACGCTTGATTACACCAGGACAGTCATTTACAGAGCAGCGTGCGTTTTTACATTTACATGCCTGTTCTTATATCTATTTGTCAACATGTTTAAAACAACTGACGGATCAGAAAAATTCATGTTCAACAATACATATTTCACATTTATTCTCGTTTTTTCCCTGGTTATTGGAATCGATTCACTGATACTGAAAATAAAAGCCATACCGAAGGCTCTCGCAGTTGCTATAAACTATGTTGTTGCAGTAGCAGATTTCATTCTTGTTATGGAGGTCTGGACCGGAATATCCACTACGCCAAAACAGATTCTGTTCGGAGCAATAGGCTTTTCAATTGTGTATGCAATAGTGATGGGTGCTTTTGCACTTGGACGATTCATTGTCAAGAAAATCGAGAACAACCGCGAATACAAACAGCAGTTTGAAGACAAGAAAAAAGAAGCTGATCAGTAATAATAATACGAGCCGCCGGATTCCGGCGGCTCTCTTCATATGTTCTCAAGCATTTGTCCGGGATTTTCTGCAGCCTTGACTGCACTGAAAACTTTTGCCACAACCCCGTTTTCGTCAATCAGGTATGTGGAACGGACAATTCCCATTGTTGTTTTTCCGTAGTTTTTCTTTTCCTGCCAGACTCCGTATTTTTCAATGACTGACCTGTCAGGATCAGACAGCAATGTGAAAGGCAATCCATAGTTCTGTTCGAACTTTTTGTGAGACGCCACACTGTCACGGCTGACGCCCAGAATGACTGCTCCCTTTTCTCTGAACTGAGGATACAGTTCGGCAAATCCGCATGCCTGCTTTGTGCAACCTGACGTATTGTCTTTCGGATAGAAATAGAGTATTACTTTTTTGCCTCTGTATTCGGAAAGCGTATGATTGTTCCCGTTTTGGTCAGGCAAAGTAAAATCCGGTGATCTGGTTCCAACTTCAAGCATTTTTGTTTCCTCCATGTCTGGATGATTTTATTTGAAATATATCGTAATTGCAGGTGTTTTTTTCAGAAGATCAAACACCGTTCCGGGGTCCTGCGACAGCACTTCAATGGAATCCTTTGATGTTTTCACTTCTCCTTTATACAGCACTCTTGAATTGCTCCTCATAGTAATCTCACCCAGGTCAGCAGTTACAAAATGAGCTTCTGTTATGCCTATTGACTGATACTGAGCCATTGATTCGTCTCGCCATTCCATGTCTCTTCTGAAAGAGAAAATGGTCTCGTCTCCTTCTGATGTAAGGCTGCCCGACACTTCGGGTTTTACATTCCCTTCAGAGCTGCCGACGTACACCGTAACAGTTCCCCGAGCAGATCTTCTCAGTATTGTTTTTTCTCCGCTGTCGGAAACTTTTTGATACGCGCCCGCGCTGTGTAACACAGACATAATCGGAGCAAGCCCCGGAGTGCGCTCCAGATTGCCCTCAACAGGTGAGAAATCCACTGCATTGAATTCCAGGCTTAGTGTTCCAGTGTAAGCTCCTTCCGGTCCTCCTCCGCTGCTAACGAGTTCACCGCTTAATGTGCAGCTCATCATGTTGCCGGGAATGTTCCAGAATGTACAGTTATATGTTCTGTAATTTTTCCTTCCGTCAAACTTGATTTTCCACACGCTGTCCTTATCATTGCTCTCGGCAAGCGCCACTGCTCTTCTGCTGCAGGTTGCATAGAAGTCATTGACAATCTCGAGATTTTTTTCGAGAAGCTTCAGATAGTTTTCAAATCTCTCACTTCCCTTTGACCAGTCCAGTGCAACTTTGGCAGTATTGACTATCTGTCCCAGCATGGGAATCCTTCCAGTCCCTGATTCAACAGTCTCTGCAATCCGTCCAACTCTTCCGCCATTATTAATACTCTGCTGAATCACAACTTCGGCTGCAGCTGAGGCCGCTTCAATTGATGCAGACTGGATAGCAGGATTCGCTTCACCATGAACAACCAGAGCATAGTAATCATTTATTCCTATTGGGGCTCCGGGAGGAGTCGGTATGTATGACAGCAGCCCCTCAACAATCTGATCTCCCCAGTATAGTTTTGCATCCTTTTCCACCTGTGATGCAATTTTTGAAATGAGCTTTATTCTGTCAACAGTCAGATCTTTTTCCCTGAGAGTTTCCTCTATAATTTCGTTCAGTTCTTCAATGGAAATACCTGCCTGACCCGTCAGTTCACCAGAAAAAGTGACATCCCCGAGTTTCAGGTCAACTTTGTATGACTGCTTTCCGCCCTCAGCTTTCTGAGTGATCCGGTTATAGTCTATACCGGGAATCTCACCAGAACCTGATGTGCCTGCCGCAGACATTGGAACAACATATAAAGGCAGTATAATAACCAGGGACAGAATAATTGCAATAATCTTAATCATTTGCCTCATATTAATCCACCTCCATATTGTTCAATGCATCGACAAGCGCCTGTTTAAGAGTCAAAAGATTAGAATCTTCAGGGAAGACAGCAAGTCCTTCTTCGACATATTCGCCCATCAGTCCAAGCTGTTCAGCGTACATTGCGCACGCTGCTGCATTCTGCCAGATTTCCACCCTGAAAGGATTTGTTTTCAATGCCTGTTCTGCATAGAACAGCGCCGACTCGTAATCCGATTCTTTAATGCTGTTTGCTGAAAGACCCAAAAGATAGTCCTCGTCAAACAGTTTGCGGTCCCATTCGTGGCCGGTCAGAACAGGAATGAAAGAATTGTAAATATCTTCTTCCATCGTGCGGAGTTTGTCCCTTAATTCATATAGCCCTTCGATGCTCATGAATTTCAGATAATAGAAATCCAGCCCCTCTTCCGGGAACATCGGCATAATTGATGCCATGGCATATGGTTTCACACATTCCTCGTATTTTCCCTGGACTTCATACATGAGACCGGCAAAGTAGCACGGGTAAGGAGACGAATAGTTGATTTCGGCTATTACGTCAAAACCCTTGAAGCGGCTGTCTGCGGTAAAGTCAACGAAAGAATCCCCTTCTCCCCTTAGCCAGAGAATGTATTCAACAGCATATCTGAATGAACTCACTGATGCTCCTGCAAATGAGTAATAATACTCGGCAGTTGCTTTGAGTCCGTATTCGGATGTTTTATCTCCGAATTCCTTAATCTGCCTCATGACTTCGATAAATGAAGAGTATGAAGTACCGTCTCCCACGACGGGGTCATCTTCAAATATTGTTTCGTCCTCTGTCTGTTTTGTTGTTGTACTCTCTACTGACTTTGTCTCGTCTCCTTTTTTGTCAGGAAACAAATTACACGAGCACAGTAAAACGACAAGGAGTAAAGCGATTAACAATGTGATTGTTTTCTTAATCAAACTGCATCACCCCTTTCAAGTAAATAATTAGGGTGACAGGCGCAATCCGCCCATCACCCGGTTCGTTCAAATATTAAGGTAATTCCACGCCGCTGCCTGTTGAGACATCTCTTAAATGAAATCCTTTTGAGACATCCTTTATATCCGAAAAAGCAATAGTTACCCCATACTTTTCAGATAAATCAGCTGCCTTGTCTCCGAAACCATAGACATAGTGATAGTGAGGATGAGAATCCTCTATAAGGCGTGGTTTTCTGTTTTTGACCCAATTCTCTTCCTGAGCCAGATAAGCATTTTCAACAATGCGTTTAATCGTGCTTCCGGAAGGCATGTCTTTTGTAGTCTTTTTTGCTCCCGAGCCCTTTTCACAGCGGTCGGTCCAGACTCCGTTCTGGTACGTACCTACATACGTCTCCGTCACCTTTCCTTTTTTGGATACGGCAAACCAGTAGGTGTTTCCCTTTCCGCCGATTATGTAATCGACGTCATCGCGATAGGCCTGGATAAACTCAAAACCTCTGTTTTCTTCGACGAGTTTTATAAATCTTTCTTCTGACATATCTAAAAATCCATCAATCGATTATTCGTGCATTAATGCTTCAAGTTCAGCATCAGATTTGCCGGAAATTTCTCCAACTTTATAGAAACGGGTCGTAAGAACTGCAATTGCTTTTCCTTCATATGTAAAAACAAAATCGTAGTAACCTGTTTCACAATCTTCGTGATGAAGATAGAAATTTCCCCAATACCAGTCATCGGGATTCTCTGCATCCTCTGGGTAATGCAGGTCGCAGTAGTTAGCGAAATTGGGCATAAGATCTGAGAACTTGCAGGTGTTGTAATATGACTGATCGTCGCGGTGCTTAAGAATCCAGACTCTGAGTCCGTAGGTAGCATCGGTGTCCGGATAAAACTCGATCCACTCGTCAAGTTCGAAAATGCAGCGGACGTCAGTAAGGGAAGACTCTTTGCCGTTAATGCCTGTAGCTTGTCCGACACTGTTACCAGCGATACGTACGCCACGAAGAACTGACGGGTCTCTGTCTTCAAGGTTTATAATATTGAGACTTCCTGTGAGTTTAGCTCCTGTCGGATTTGCTGTTGTTTCGGTAGTTTTTGTTGTGTCTTTTTCACCTGTTGAATTTGTTGTTGTGGTTGTACCATTGTTGGTTGTGGTGGTATTTCCCTGATTGTTTCCTGTTCCGCAAGAAGCAAGTACAAACACTGTGATTACGACGATTACTATCGCCAAAATTCTCTTCATAAATTCCTCCAAGGTATGATAGTTTTAAGTAGTTCTGTTGTCCAAAAGAAATTGCATAACCAATACATATGTGCAAATCTTACAATGTCAAGTATACCACTATATCAGTTATCAAGCCGGTTTGCTGCTCCTCTTCTTCCTTTTCTTCGATATCCATATTAATTATTTCGGACATTCTTTGCTGGCCATTAAGGACAAAATCTGTTATGTATTGTCTGTTGACCTCAATCGGTATTTCATCAAGGCATTCATTTATTGTCTCTTTTGTTATCTCAGGAAAGGTCATTCTATGACAAATTTCTCTTGCCTGCTCACTGTCCCTCATAAACTCTTTAAAGAACCTAATAAGACCATCTCCTTCTCTTGAAACATTACTCGGGTATCCCTGCGAAATAAGGGCGATGTTGTTATCGTAGTTTGGGGCCAAAGACAAAATGTCACCTGTTTTCAAGTCTCTTATTACACCGAAATTCTCTGTATGTCTGTCCATGTTGTAACATATTGAATCCATCCAGAGAAGATTGATGTATTGCATTGCAATGTCCCCGGATATCTCATGCAAAGCATCAAAACAGTCTTTGTAGTCCTCATTGTCTCCCACAATGGATTTCATCGGTTCGAATGTGACACTTCCGGAATCCGTAAAATCCTTTGTTCTGATGTACTTTTCGTCCAGCTCATAATGGGCCATGTCAAGTCCCAACTTCTCTCCAAGACGACAGATGAATAGTTCGGAAAAAATCTCGTTTTCATTCCCGCTTTTATACATCCACCATTCACCATCAACAAGCTTCCAGCACTTTTCAAAGCTACCTGTGTTTGTTAGTTCAGGTGTTCTTGAAGGCCT
>CADAXH010000088.1 GCA_902791785.1 uncultured Ruminococcus sp.
CGAGTATATCTTCTTTAGAAAACACTGTGCCGAGGAAAATGCCCAGCTGCTTTATAATGCTGTCACCGACATCATGTCCGTAAGTGTCATTGACCGCCTTGAAATGGTCAACGTCGAGGAGGAACATAATCCCTTTGTTTTTGGATTCGTCTGCCAGATACTCGTTTATTCCTCTTGTTATGGCACCTTTGTTCATGAGTCCGGTTAAGTCGTCCGTATCTTTCTGAATTGCAAGCTGCCTCGAGAGTACAAATTCTTTGATTCTTATCGAACTTGAAATGACGTGCAGGAATATGCCTACTATTGTGTAAACAGTTAAGTTCAGAACATCCGTCTGCCATGCCACCGGCGACTTAATGCCTTGCATCCATACAAGGAATACCGAAGATGCGGCAACAAGCTCTATTGTCATGAAATACGGCTTGTCTATAATAAACATCGGAAAGACAATTAAAAACACCAAAAAAGATGATGCGGGGTTTTCCGGTCTGTTCTGGGATATGAGACCTCCGAAAACAAACAGCATTGACATTGAAAGATATATCAGGAGCTGAGGAACTATCGAATCTTTCTTCAGGACAAACAAAAACAGTACCGATGCTATAACCGCGTATATCAGTAAAGCCAGATAGGCATACCTGTTTCCTACAATAATATCCATGCTCATGGAACTGATAAAAAGAGCTGCAAAAACAGGAATCATCAGAAGATGCAAAACCCTCCAGATACGAAAGTTTGACACGTATGCATCCTTTTTCAGTTCCCTGTACTGGTCTTTTTCAATGCCACAGTAACAGAAATAGTTGCGAATTGTTCTTAATACTTTCATCGAAATCTGGGCAGACACACCCTTGACAAATGTCGTGGGAGGACAGCCTTTCCTCCTTGTATTAATATGTTTTGATAGGAAAAATACCAATCCATGAAAATGATTTTGTTATTTTACCACAATCATTTGGTCAATTCCATGTTTTTTTGTAAATAAGAAAAACGTATGCAACATTTCATGCAAAAATGAAAAAAAACATTGTATTGTTTAACCCCATATTGTAAAATAATTTATTGGAGACGTGTCTTGATCGATAGATTTTTGTACTATCTACATTAGGAAAGGAGTCGGCAATGGATTTTTACCTGAGTTCAATTATCCTGATAGAACTGCTCATGATTGCAATGGTTTTCCATGTAATCAGGCATTCAGGATTCAACAAAGTTCAGAAGACATGGTATCTTGTTACATTCTTCTCAGTAATGTTCTGCGCCCTTGCCGAATACTTCGTTCACTGCGGATATTATGATCAGAAATTTGCAGTTCCGCTCACCATAATAACTATTATACAGTTCTCAACAGCGCCCGCTATGGCCGTGTTCTTCTCAGGTGCACTCGGTATGCATAAACAGGCCAAAAGAGCCATCTGGTTCTTCATACCGCATGCTCTTATGGAGATTATATCAGCTCCGTTCGGATGGATTTTCTATTTTGCAGAAGACGGATATCACAGAGGAAATCTGTTTGTAATCTACTCTGCCTTCTATTTCCTAAGCCTTATTTATCTGATGTCGAGCATGTTCATTGTCGGAAAGAAATTCAGACACAGGGATGTTTCCACAATTGTTATGGCCGTTGTTATACTGATTGCAGGAATTGTTCCGGTAACATTCTTGAACATTCACACTGCATACATAAGCATAGGTATGGCGGCCTGCCTTTGCTACATATATTACAATGACCTTGTTCAGGAAGACACGCGTTCCGACCTCATATCAAATCAGAAAAAGATCACAGAGATGCAGGAACACATGATCTCAGGACTTGCCGGAATCATTGAGAGCCGAGACACCGAGACCGGACAGCACGTTGCAAGAACAAGAGACTATGTAAAGATAATCGCAGAAGGCGCCATGAAAGACGGCGTTTACGCAGATCAGATAAATAAAGAATACGTCGACCTCATTTACACTCTCGCGCCTATGCACGATGTCGGTAAAATTGTGGTATCTGACACGATTCTCAAAAAGCCCGGCAAACTGACACCCGAAGAGTTCGAACAAATCAAACTGCATGCCGCATCAGGCGGAATAGTAGTCCGCAGGATCCTCGACGGAATAACAGACGAAAACTACATCAAGTTTGCTTCAGACATTGCTACTTATCACCATGAAAGATGGGACGGAACAGGATATCCCGAGAAGCTTAAAGGCGAAGAGATACCTCTCTGTGCAAGAATAATGGCGATTGCAGACGTTTACGATGCCCTCATATCCGAAAGATGCTACAAAGAGCCAATACCTCCGGAAGAGGCACTGAAGGTCATCAAGGAAGAATCAGGAACACACTTTGATCCGAAACTTGCTGAAGTATTCCTGAAGTACATAGATAAAACATAATGACGAACCAAGTATTAAGGGGTTGTTAAGAAATTTAAGTTCTTAACAGCCCCTTTTCCGATTTGCAAATTATTTTTGTTACCCCTTGTAGATGTTGTATTTCACAGTTCTGTAGGTCTTGGTTTCATAGAGTGCAATATCCGCCTTTTTGAAGATTTCGGAATAGTTCTTTTCTTCTCCTCTGTATATAGCAATACCCATGCCTACGGATATTGTCTGTTTTCCGTCCGGAACAAGAACATGTTCTGCAACACCTTCTGCTATTACATTGGCAGAGCTTTCCGCCAGTGTGACTGCATCTGTGTCCTTTATGAATACTATGAACTCGTCTCCGCCGAATCTTCCCACTATTTCGTCTTTTGTAAATACGCTGCTGAGAAAGGCACCCAGCTGATTTATTACGCTGTCTCCGACGTCATGTCCGTAAGTGTCGTTTACTGCCTTGAAATGGTCAATGTCGAGAATGAACAGAATACCTTTGTTCTTTGTTTCGTCTGCCAGGTATTCGTTTATTTCCCTCGTTATCGCACCTTTGTTCTTGAGTCCTGTCAGATCGTCCGTATCTTTCTGAACCGCAAGCTTTCTCGACAGGACAAATTCCTTGATTCTTATTGAACTTGAAATGACATGAAGAAGGATTCCCACAACAGTGTAAACAATTATGTTTACAACATCGGTTTTCCATACCAATTCAGGCTTTACGAAGTACATCCATGCCAGATACACGGAAGATGCCGCAGTGAGCTCTATGGCCATAAAAAACGGCTTGTCTATCATAAACATCGGACAGATGAGAAGCAGAGCTATGAATGTCGTTGCAGGGTTTTCAGGTTTGTTTTGTGTTATGAGGGCACCGAAAACAAACAACAGGGAAATCGACAGATAGCAGAACAGCTGTGCAACCAATGAATCTTTCTTGAAAACAAACAGAAACAGTATTGATGCTGTAAGTGAATAAATGAAGAAACCAAGATAGAAAAACATGTTGTCCTTCATCAGACTCACCGTCAGTGAGCCTATGAAGAGGAATGCAAAAATGACCGCCATCATACAGTGCAGAATGCGCCATATCTGGAAGTTCGAAACGTAGGCGTCTTTTTTCAGTTCCCTGTACTGTTCCTTTTCAATTCCGCAGTAACAGAAATAGTTGCGGATTATTCTCAATACTTTCATAAGTACTTTCCTTTTATAAAAGATTTTGCGTGCAGGTGAAATTGTAATCTCTGGAAATAATTAAAGCATATCAAAAGAACAATTTCAAGACCAAGCGCAAAAAACGGCCAAGGTCTTTTTGGACCTCAGTCGTTTTCTTTGTCATATGTCAGTCGGTAATGGACATCATTTGAGTTTTACAACTCCGTCTATGCAGTGAATTTCATCCACACCTAAATCTATTTTTTTATCTCCGTTTTCTCCTGCTACGGAACTCTCAAAATAGGATGGTTCATATCCTCTGAAAATTCTCACCTGTTTCCACTGTTCCATTGTGCCGTTGTAATTGACAATAATGGGATCACCTGTCATTTGAAATGCATTTGAATAGATAGTGGATACGCTTTCCGGTATTGTTAAACTCTTCAGGCTGTTGCAATGATAGAATGCTTCTCTTCCTATGCTTCTGACACTGCCTGGGATTATTAAATTCTCAAGATTTTCACAACAAGAAAATGCCTCGTCCCAAATATATGTCAAATTGCATGGCAAAGAGATATTTTTCAGACTTGAACACCTCAGAAATGCTCTGTCATATATGCTTGTAACAGTGTCCGGTATAGAAATATCTGTCAGGCCGCTGCAAAATGCAAATGCATCTCTTCCAATCTCTTCGACCCCATAAGGAATCACAATACTTGTCAAGCTTGAACAATATTCGAATGTTTCTTGATCAATTCTCTCCAGACCTTCGGGAATTGTTATTGATTCAAGTTTAGAGCACCCACTGAATGCTGCATATCCAATATATGTTACACTATCAGGAATTGTTACACTCTTAAGATCGTAACACCCCGTAAATAACCCATCGTTTATCCTTGTTATTCCATCAGGAATAGTTACTTTTTCCAAACTTGAACAGTTTTTGAAGGCATAATTTCCAATTTCCGTAATACCATCAGGCAAACTAATCTCTTTTAAAGATTTACATCCAAAAAAAACAGATCCACCCACATTAACTACACTACCGGGAATTGTTATCGTTTCCAAGCTTTCGCAATTATAAAACATTCCGGAATTCAAAGTTGTTATACCTTCAGGTAAAACAATAGTCTTCAAACTTGTGCATCCGATAAAAGCTTCGGCGCTGATATTTGTTACACTGTTTGGTATGGTAATGCTCTGCAAATTTTTGCAATGTTCAAAAGCTCCGTATCTGATACTTACAACACTTTCAGGAATTGTTATTGAATGTAAACTCTGAGCACTCGAGAAGTCGTATTCGTCAATTATCTGTATAGTACTTGGAAGCGAGATATCTGAAGGGATACTATTTGAAACCAGTACTATTTCGGTCACTTCATTGTTGTATAGAATACCATCTATCAACCTGAAATTCGCAATACTCTCAGATATTTGCAAATTTGTTAAGTTCCAGCACATTCTTAATACACCAACACCGATGCTGGTAACATTGTCCGGAATATTGATGCTGGTCAGTTTCAGACAAGCACTGAATGCATAGTCACCTATGGTTGTCACCGTACTTGGAAGAACAATGCTCTCAAGAGATGTACATAAACTGAATGCCGAGTCTTCGATTCTCGTTACACCTTCGGGAATCGTAATGCTCTTCAAATTTCTGCATCCGGAAAAAGCGCCTCTCCCGATTGTTTTAATTCCTTCCGGAATCACAAAATTCTCCAAATCACTTCGGTTGGCAAATTGACCTTCTTCGATTTTTGTGGCGCCTTTGGGGATTTGGACATCTTCTGTCTCTGAGTCTGTTTCGGTTTGTGTATCCGTTTGGATGTCCGTTTGTGTGTCATCTGGACCCTTTTCCGAATTACAGCTGTTCAACACAAACATTGAAACAAAAACTAAGAGCAGTAGACATATAAATACTCTTTTCCTCATAGTCTAACCCCCAATATGGCTCATTTTCAAGACTAGTGAACTACCCACCACCTGTTTACACTGAGGTGGGGGCTTCATAGATGATTTGCATCATCCAATCTTTTTTACTCTTCGATGCAGGTAGCCCCACAAGCATAAGGAGTCTAGCCCCGGCGTCCCGACCGGTTATTTTTTTCTTATTTACGTGATCTGTGTCTGAATTCAGATCTACGCTTTGCTCTCA
>CADAXH010000089.1 GCA_902791785.1 uncultured Ruminococcus sp.
GAAAAGTTGAGCAGAAAGGCGCTTGCCGGGTTGATTCTGATCGTTGTCGGCACTTTGGCGATGGCGATCTGGGCATAGGAAACAAATATCAACAAATTCAAATTTGTCGGGATAACAGGCGTGTATCATTTTGGCGCTCTTACACAGAATAGGATTACCATTTTACAAGGTGGTAATTCTTTTTTTTCTCCAAATGTGTAATGAATTTTTCTTTACATAGTGTTGACAAAGCAAGAATAACTGGTATAATAATATTGAAAATCTTTTACGCGTAAGGAGAATATCTTATGGCAACAACAAATCTTAATATCAGGATCGATGAAAATTTAAAGAAAAAAGCGGAAAACCTTTTTTCAGATCTCGGGCTCAATATGTCTTCTGCAATTACGATTTTTTTAAAATCGGCAGTTGATTATCGTGGAATCCCTTTTGAGATCCGCAAAACGAGTCGTACGGTATCTGTCGATGACGAAGAAATCTTAGCTGTTTCAAAAGAATTGATCAATAAAAACAAGCAAGCATATGAGGTGCTTGCGAAATGAAGATAATCACAAAAAATCAGATTATACTATTGCACGATCAAATCATGTCCGAAACCGGCGGAACAAGAGGGATGCGTGATGAAGGACTGTTGGAGTCTGCTCTGTTTACCCCTTTCCAGTTGTTCGGCAATGAAGAACTATATCCGTCTATAATCGAAAAAGCCGCTCGTTTGGGATTTGGGCTTGTGAAGAATCACGCTTTTCTTGATGGGAACAAAAGGATCGGAGCGCACGCAATGCTTGTTTTTCTCGCTTTGAATGAGATTGAAACAGATTACTCCCAGGATGATTTGATTAACATCATTATGGGTGTTGCTTCCGGACAATGCAACTATGATGACCTGCTTGAATGGGTAAGAACACATACAATTGGGGTGAAATATGATCGAAATTAAAATAATTGATTCGGCACACAAACAGGATATCAACCTTCCCAACGAGCCTTTTCCGTTGTGTGGGCGGATGATTCCTTCCTATGAAAATGAGACTTGGCATTATACCGTGGAGGAATTTGCCCCGCAGGACATCAGCGAGATGTGTTTTCCTGATGAGGACTATGATTACGACAACCTCGCCAACGACCACGTTTTTATTGGTGCTTACGATGGAGACAAATGCGTCGGGCTTGCCGTTTTAGCGGACGACTGGTTCAAATATATGTATTTGGACGATCTCAAAGTTTGTAAGCTTTATAGAAAACAGGGAGTCGGAAAAGCTCTGCTGGATAAGGCGCTGGAGATTGCGCATGATAGGAATTACAATGGACTTTACACAATTGGACAGGATAACAATCTTGGCGCGTGCCTGTTCTATCTGAAAATAGGGTTTACAATAGGCGGCTTTGATAATCACATTTATCGTGGCACAGCACAAGAGAATAAAGCGAATATTATCTTTTATTTGGATCGGTAAATTCCTGTTTGTTGGGTTGTTCAATCGAAGATTTTATTCAAGAATAGAGTTGGTGGTATGGATAATTTCAGACTTTTCAGAGAAGCAAAATACGGATTGATGATTCATTTCGGCCTGTATTCTTTGCTGGGCGGATATTCGAAAAATTCAGTTGGTCCGAGATATGCGGAATGGACACAATGCAAATGCAGGATTTCCGTTGAAGAAATGAAAGAACTTGGCAAAACTTTCAATCCGATTTACTTTGACGCCGATGAAATATGTGAATTCGCATTAAAATGCGGGATGAAATATATTGTAATTACAACTAAACACCATGAGGGCTTCGCACTTTTCAAAAGTGATTGTGATGGTTTCAATTCATATGATTTCAGCCCATGCCACAGGGATTTCATAAGTGAACTTGCAGATTCATGCAGAAAATACGGGCTGAAATTGGGCTTTTATTATTCTCAATGCATCGACTGGAATGAAAAGAATGGCGGTGGTTACACTGTCGATCCAATAGGTTGCGCAGGAGATTCCTGGTGCAACAACTGGGATTTCCCGGACAATTCATCAAAGGACTTCAATGAAGTGTTTTACAGAAAAATGCTGCCCCAAATCAAAGAACTGATGACCAATTACGGGGACGTTTTCCTTGTATGGTTCGATATGCCCTTGGACAGTACGGAAGAACAGAGCAAAACCATCTATGATCTGGTGAAAAAGTATCAGCCGGATTGTCTGGTCAATTCAAGACTCGGAAACGGCATGTATGATTATGTATCACTTGGAGATAACGAAATTCCGGATTCAATTCCTGATGACGATTCGCTCGACACGCAGAGCATTGACCAGAACAGCATCAAAGGATTCAAAAAATCAAAGTACGGTCTTTACGAATCTGCATGTACACTAAACAGATCCTGGGGCTATTCTTGTGATGACAACAACTGGAAGTCGTCTGACGATATCTTAAAAAACAGACTGAAACTTGAAAAACTCGGTATCAATTACCTGATAAATATAGGTCCGGACTGGCTTGGCCGCATCCCGTACAAAAGCAGATTGATTTTAGAGGAAGTACAAAAGAAGTATCTGGAAAAGTGCAATAGTATCTGACTTTTTGCACCAGTCTTAAATAATGACAAATGTAATGCCACTCAGAAACGAGTGGCATTATCTGATATTCGGATATAATTCAAAGCATTCGTGGCTTACTATTCTCCCAGATATGCTTTTTTGATGGAATCGTTGTTCAGGAGATCTTTTGCATTTCCCTCAAGGGCGATTTTTCCGGTTTCGAGCACATATGCTCGATTTGCTATCGAGAGTGCCTTTTTCGCATTCTGCTCAACGAGCAGAACCGTAGTGCCGCTCTTGTTTATATTCTTTATGATATCGAATATCTCATTGACATACAGGGGAGAAAGTCCCATTGACGGTTCATCCATGAGTATTATCTTCGGGTGCGACATCAGCGCTCTGCCCATGGCGAGCATCTGCTGCTCACCGCCTGAAAGCGTGCCTGCAATCTGGTTCTTGCGTTCCTTCAGGATAGGGAAGTGTTCATAGACCATACCGATAGTCTCTTCAATCTCGCCTTTATCCTTTCTTGTGTATGCGCCGAGCTTCAGATTTGCAAGAACTGACAGCTCCTGAAATATTCTTCTTCTCTCCGGAACATGTGCCATTCCGAGCGACACTATCTTGTGGGCCGGTGTTTTTGTAAGCTCATGCCCGTCAAAAACAATCGATCCGCTCTTTGCAGCTATCAGACCGGTAATAGTATGGAGGATTGTTGTTTTTCCGGCACCGTTGGCACCGATAAGGGCAATTATTTCCCCTTCGTTTATCTCGAATGATACTCCTTTAATGGCTTGTATCACGCCATAATAAACACTCAGATTTTCTACTTTAAGCATTATTGTACCACCTCCACTAATCGCCGAGATAGGCCGTGATAACTTTCGGATCGTTGAGAACAGCCTGAGGAGTGCCGCAGGCGAGTTCAGTACCGAAATTGAGCACCGTCAGCTCCTCGCAGATGCCTGCGACGAGTTTCATGTCATGCTCAATCAGAGGTTGCAGGCCAGCAGATTCCGTTCGTTCTCAAGGTCGAAAACCCTGAGGAGTTCTTTGGCTTTTTCACGCATCGTCTTTTCGACTCTGAAGTGTCTCGGAAGGCGCAGTATGCTTTCAATAACAGAACACTTGAACTCCGGACGGTTGTGAAGTCCTACCATAACGTTTCGAACGACGGTCATGTTGTTGAAAAGACGTATGTTCTGGAACGTTCTGGCAATTCCCATATGGTTTATTTTTTCCTGGGAATGTCCCTTTATTTCCTTGCCGTCAATGAAGAACGTACCGGTCGTCGGCTTGTAAACGCCGGTTATGATATTGAATACAGTCGTTTTGCCTGCTCCGTTCGGTCCGATAAGACCGTATATCTGTCCTTTTTTTATCTTTATATTTACATTCTGAACG
This sequence comes from uncultured Ruminococcus sp., assembly GCA_902791785.1. Lineage (GTDB taxonomy): Bacteria > Bacillota > Clostridia > Oscillospirales > CAG-272 > CAG-841. The sequence continues at coordinate 3,927 of CADAXH010000089.1, forward strand.
GCGTTAAGTCCTCCGAAGGAGATGCCGAGATTTCTTGTTTCCAAAATATATTCAGCCATTACTTTTTTCCTCCCTCGTCTGATTGGTTACGGTCGGTATTCGTAATGTCTACGGACAAGATTTCGTCCATCTTGATCTTTGTCGGAACGACATCCCATTTTGCCGCGTCATCCGTGACAACGGAAGGATCTGTCTTGGGCTTGAAAATCTTTTTGAACAATGCTGCCAGATTGTATTTGTCGCGGAAACCTTTGAGCTTCGGTGAATTGTTGTAAATAACAATGAAGATGAGTATAAGCGCATATAAGAGGTTCTGGAGCACTGCAAGATCGCCCGTAAGGATTGTTGCGAGCCTCGTGTTGAGGAAAGTTATGAGCGCAGCGGCTACAATGGATCCGTTGATGTTTCCCATTCCGCCCAGTACGACCATGACGAGTATTTCGATGGAGTAGCCATATCCGAATTTAGAGCTCTGAACCGTGTAATTGCTGAAACTGTAAAGCACGCCTGCCACGCCTGCGAACATTGCGGAAACCGTGAAAGCGAGCAGTTTGTATTTTGTGACATTGATGCCTGTTGCATGTGCCGCTATCTCGTTGTCCCTGATTGATGTAATTGCACGTCCGTGCTTGGATCGTATCAGGTTCTGGAGCACAGCCAATGTTGCGAGAACCAGGACAAAAGCGATGATGAACAGATATTTCTTGTCAAATCTCGGAGTACTCAGTCCTATCGCGCCGCCAAAGCTTTCAGCTGATGTGTTCTGGAAAATGGATCTTACAATCTCTCCGAACGCGAGCGTCACTATGGCAAGATAGTCGCCTCTCAGCCTGAGCGCGGGGATGCCTATGATGATACCGCACAGAGCAGCTACACCGGCTCCTGCAGCGAGCGAAATTATGAATGTGAGTATTCCGTTTCCGAGAGACTCCTGAAGCAGTGATGCAACTTTGCCGCTTATGTATGCCCCGATGCACATGAAACCGGCATGACCCAGTGAGAGTTCACCGAGAAATCCGACGACAAGCGACAGGGATACGGCAAGGATTATGCTTATTGTCATCTTCTCGAGAAGGAAAAGGGTAGAGTTGTCAAGCTGTCCGCCCGAAAGGCTTATGACAGAGAAGACAACAGCGACTATGCTTATGACGATGTAATTGATATAATGCTTTATTTTGAATTTTCCGATCATACCTTCTCCCTCCTTTTTTTGCCGAGGAATCCGTTTGGTCTGACCAGAAGGATAACAATGAGTATTGCAAATTCAATTGCATCGGTGTAAGGGGCGATTGCTGTAATCTTGTACGAGATGCACTCTATAAGACCGAGGAAAATTCCGCCGAGCATTGCGCCCGGAATCGAGCCTATTCCTCCGATTACTGCCGCAGTGAATGCCTTTATGCCCGGCATGGCGCCCAGAGTGCTTGAAATGGACGGGGATTTCAGCAGATAGAAGAATCCCGCAAGGGCAGCAAGAGACGAGCCGATTGCAAAAGTGAGCGATATGATGCCGTTTACATTGACGCCCATGAGCTGTGCAGCTCCTCTGTCCTCGGATACAGCTATCATTGCGCGGCCCAGTTTTGTATATTTGATAAAGAGGGTAAGGACAACCATAACGACAATGCAGATTGCCAGTGTAATAAGCGAAGACACCTGGACGGATACGCCTAAGATACTGACCATGCCGAAATCGTGTATCATTACCATTTTATTTGCCGAACCGAAAATAATCTGCGCAAGACTCTGAAGGAGATAGCTTACGCCGATGGCGGTGATGAGTACTGCAAGAGGAGATGCTCCGCGAAGGGGTTTATATGCCACTTTTTCTACTGTGATGCCAAGTATTACGCATCCGATGACAGCGGCAGCAACAGCAATAAGCGGATTGCCCATTGCCATGCAGACATATATTATGTATCCGCCCACCATGATGATGTCTCCGTGAGCAAAATTGAGCATTTTCGCGATTCCGTACACCATTGTGTAGCCGAGAGCTATCATGGCATATGTTCCGCCGAGGCTCAACCCGTTTATGATTGTTGGTAAAACAAGTTCCATAGATTTTTCCTGATTCAAAAAGCATTAAATATGCATAACTGCATATACCGCCCGGTATATGCAGTTATTACGCGCATCCTGTTTTTGGCGTTCAGTTTGCTTCTTTGATTGTATACTGGATTGCACCTTTGTTTACGAAACCGGACTTCTCCCATTTGATTTCGGATCCGGTAACGCCGTTTTTGAGTGTATATCCGCCGTTGAACTGTTCTTTCAGTATTTCGCAGAGCTCGGACGCACTGATTGTGACGGGGATTGACTTGCCTGAGTCAACTGCTGCTTTCATTGCACCATAGAGTGCATAGACGCAGTCATAAGCAGATGCACCGAACTGGTTGAGCGTTTCAGCGCCGAACTTGGCAGTGTACTTGTCAATAAATGCCTTTGCAGGTCCTTCTGTCGCTTTGGAATTGAAGTGTGAGAGCATAGTTACTTTCTGAGGGATGGCATTGATGTCGAATCCTGTAACGTTGTCGATTCCGTCAAATCCGTCGCAGCCGTAGTAAACTGCATCAGCCGGAAGAATGTCTTTTGCCTGATACATGAATGTTGATGCAGCATCGTAGTATGTGGGCATGAAGATGAATTTGCTGTTCTTGAGAGTGTCAATCTGTGTAGAGAAGTCGGTCTTGTTCGCGTCGGTGAAGTTAGTTTCAACAACTTTTACCGTAGAGTCGAGGTTGCTCTTGAACTGAGCGAAAATTCCTGCGCTGTAAGAGTCATCTGACTTGTAGAACGCACCGATTGTCTGTCCCTTGAAGTTTGCGTTGACGAATTCTGCAGCAACTTTACCCTGGTTGCCGTCTGCAAAGCACATCTGATATCCATTTGAAAACTCAGGAATAGCGTCGCCCGATGCAGAAGGAGTGAGGAAGAATACATTGTCGTCTTTGGAAAGATTCTTGAACTCAAGTCCGGGACCTGTAGTTACTGTTCCGAGAGACATCTGCATTCCTGCTTCCAGAAGTGAAGAATAGTTTGTGGCAATCTTGGTGGGATCATGCATATCGTCGAGAGCGACGAGTTTGAATTTGATTCCGTTGAGTCCGCCTGCTGCGTTGATCTCGTCAACAGCCATCTGAGCAGAATTCTTTACTGCTGTGCCGTACATTCCGGCGCCGCCCGTAAGAGGACCGGAAAGACCAATGACATATTCTGTGTTGTTCTTTGCATAGTTCTTGCTGCCGCCGCCGCATGAAGCAAGCATTGCGATACAGAACACAAGCACTAAAGCGATCGATAATACCTTTTTCATTTTGTTTTCCTCCGTTTTCTTTAAAATGAATGAATATCTCGTTTTTTTGAATATATAACCGCAAATATACACCATTGTGAATAAAATGTCAATATTTATGCACAAAAAATGTATATTCATTGTATATATTTTTTGCCTGTGCATGTTGCGGAAAATACTCATATCTGTGGTTTTGTTAAAAAAGATGCAGCTTTTATTTCATCATTTTGCAAAAAAAAGACTGATACACAAAAAATATTGCAAAAAAGATGACATTATTGTAATATATCGTTATCAGGAATATGCCTGAAAGGTCCTTTGGTATTTTGAAAAAACTCAGGTTATTTATTATTTATCATGGAGGAAACAAAACGTGGAAAAGAAGAAATCCAGTGTGGCGGTAATTTGCCACCTTGTGGTTATGGGACTTTTGTTAGCGGTGAATATTGCAAGTGCCGTAATTGTTTTCACAGGAAACACCCCCGGTGGGTTTGCAGTTAATGGTGAAGCAGGGAAGGTCACTTTGATTCTGTACGGAATCGCACATGTTATCAATGCGTTCGCATTGGCCTGCGGTCTATTGTACTTAATCCGTGGCGGCGGCAAGAATGTTGCTGTATGGTACAAGGCATTCATTGTCCAGGTTGCATTGGGTATAACGCTTCGTGCTGTCGGTTCTATAATATTCCCCGGATTCGGTGCCCCGGCCTGCCTTATGATCGGCATTGTAATCTGCCTTCTTGTATTGGCATTTGTTCCAAATCTCGGAAAAGAACGTACGTGGACACTCTTTACGGTTATTCTTACAGCTGAGATTTGTCTGGCAATTGTCATATTTGAGCCCGCAGAAGCTTTGGCAAGTATCACGGGAAGCTTAACCAGACTTGTCCTTGAAGGTACTTTGGGCATACTGATCCATCAGAAGTATGCCGACAAAGCAGCCCGCAAAGGAGTAGAGGAATGATCCATTTACAAAATGGCATCATTTGACTGCTTGAGTAAAAACGCATAATAAAAGACTCGCACTACCAGGATTCTACATCCCTGTAATGCGAGTTTTTGCTTGTTGTTTTATCAAGTTTGGGCCGGTTGTTCACCTTCGGCCATGCTGAAACGGATCATGTTCCTGTTGAATCCCGTGGTTACCAGATAAGCCTTTTCCTTATGAGAATTCATAAGTCTGCTGAGAGTGAAGCTGCTCAGTCCTTCTATAGAAAGGTCCGGGTCGGTTATGTCAAACAGTTTGCCGGAATCGCGTTCGATTATGAGAACGGAATCCTTGTCGAAAATGAGTGACAGCTCAACCAGAAGTTGCTTTTTGGAATTTTTGTTCTTCTCGAGAATGGTCAGTCCGATCTCTTCAACAAAAAGTGACGCCCTGTTGGCTTTTCTTTCTGAATAACCGTGAGACAGCAGGGAATCGCTGACTTTTTCGGAAAGACTTGCCACAGTTTCAGGAGTAAGTGTGTCGTCCATTACCACAATTTCCGAATCCATATATTTCAGAATGAACGGAAAATTTTCTTTTCCGAAACGCAGGTATACGAAAGCCATGGCAGCAATCAGGGTCACTATAGGTGCTATGATGAATCCTCCCCACATTCCGTTTATGCCGAATGCCAATCCGCCGAGTATCGGAAGAACTATGTACAGTGCGCCGTTCTGCAGGCACGCAATACACGTCGCCATACCTATTCTGTCGATGAGCATGTAATACGAGGTTGTAAGCGATACTGCGCTAACAAATGTGAATCCGAATGAAACAATCCGCACAGCGGTGATTGACGGGGCAAGTGCTTCTCCTCCCGTGATACCGAAAAGACCACAGAACTGTTTTGCGAATATGCAGATCAGAAGGGTGGCAATCATTCCTTCAAGCAGTGCGGCTTTGATTCCCGCCTTCATGACTCTCTTGATAAGCATATGATTCTTTTC
>CADAXH010000090.1 GCA_902791785.1 uncultured Ruminococcus sp.
AGCATCCCGCAAGGATCTGGGTCGACAGTGAGGATCCTGATGCTCTGAAGGGAATAGACCAGGAAAAATACGGCAAGATCATATCCTCAAGAGGCAAGGAAATCAGGAAATACAGGGATCAGTATGACGATTACTGCCAGTGGTGCATCGCAGGCGTTCCGGGCAAAAAGTGGGCCAAAAAGGTTTTCCCGGACCTGTCCGAAGAAGACGCTGTGGAAGAACTCTGGAAAGCAATACTCAAAGTCAGCAGGGCATATGACGGAGACCCGGTTCAGAACTGGGAGAATCACAACAACAGCCTCGTAAAGCACGCAGACAGAATGAATGCTCTCAATCTTAAAAAACTCCACTATTACGCTTCAAACGGAACGGATTTCACGGTTGAACTCATTGAAGACGTTCTGTGGGAGGCTGGAGGAGAATTCACAAAAGAGACGAAGATTCCATTCCAGCCGAATATTCCTACGGAAGAATGCTTCACAACACCACACAGACTGAAGACAAACGGTATTGTCCATTCCACAAAGCCACTGAGCTACAGAGGAGACGTAATAGACAACTTCAGCATCAGGTTTGAAGACGGAAAAGCTGTCGAAGTGCACGCTGAAAAGAACGAAGAACTTCTGAAAAACATGATTTCTCTTGATGAGAATGCATGTTATCTCGGGGAATGCGCACTTGTTCCGTACCATTCACCCATCAACGAGACGGGAATACTGTTCTATTCGACTCTTTATGATGAGAATGCATCATGCCATCTCGCTCTCGGAATGGGATTCGACATGCTTCTGAAAGACGACAGTCTCTATGACACAAACGAAAAGAAAGTTGAACACGGAATCAACAAATCCATCGTCCACACGGATTTCATGATAGGAACAGCTGACCTCTGCATTGACGGAACTGACGACAAAGGCGTCGTCCACAAGATTTTCGTCAACGGCAACTGGAGCGAAGAACTGGATAAATAATGGTAATCGAACGCACTTGCCGCATTGACACTGAGCTGAAACCCTTTCTCATTGAGATGGGGTTTTCTTCAGATTACACGGGACAGCTTCTGCGCGAAAAAAAGAATGTGCAGATAAACGGCAGAACATATGACGTGGATTTCACTCTGAAAAAGGGCGATGTGGTCCGGGTAACAGTCGAGGACGAGAAAACAGATATAGAGCCTTCTGACGGCGAAATTGACATTGTTTATGAAGACGAATTCTTTCTTGTTGTAAACAAACCTTCATGCCTTGCTTCGGTTCCGACAATCAGGCATTATCCGGACAATCATTGTTCAAGGGTCGCAGGGTACTATGTCAGGACAAACCAGGCCTGCGGAATACACATCATAAACAGGCTCGATTATGAGACGAAAGGGCTCGTTGTGTTTGCAAAAAACAGATTCGTATGCAACATTGCAAAAAAGTGCAGAATTGAAAAATTGTATTCAGCAACTGTCGAGGGAATCCTGAAAGAAAAAGAGGGAATTGTCGACAGGCCCATTTACAAAGAAGGCAAAAACAAGAAGAGACTGATTGACGAGCGGGGAATGAAGGCCGTAACGGCTTACAGAGTCGTCTCGGAATCAGAAGAAGGCAGTTTCCTTGAATTCATGCTGAAAACGGGAAGAACGCATCAAATAAGGCTCCATATGGCGTCGCTTGGCCATCCTCTGACCGGCGACACACTGTACGGAGACAAAGAAGGGCATTTTGATCTTTGCTGCAGAAAGATCAGCTTTGTTTTTCCGCTGAACGGAAACGAATACAAATTTGAATTGTAAAAAAAATATCACTCCCCGTTCTCAACTAAGAAGGGGAGTGTTTCAATATCCGGACTGTTATTTATGATTCGGTATAGTTATTTTAACCGACATGCCGCCTCCGTCTCTCGGAGAGATAGTCAGTGTGCCTTTGCACATCATTTCAAGCCTTTTGCGTATGTTATTCAATGCGATATGCGGATCATTGTTGTCAATCTGGGTGAATCCGCGCCCGTCGTCTTCAACGATGATTTCGACATCTTTTTTAGTCTTTCTTGTCGCGATGGTGATGTGAATGGGTTCGCTGCTCGATTTCATGCCATTGCTGCATTCTGTCTTTTTTCAGAATTTGATAAGTATTCCCAGCGCTATGAACACAAGGACGAGAGTAAACGTAATCACAAAGAAAGGCCAGCTCTTTTTCACCCACTTGAAATACGAGAAGCCTATCATTGAAAGGCCTATGAGAAGAACAGGTGAAGTGGGGAACAGAAGATTTGTGTATCCGTCTGCAAATGTGTAAATCAAAACAAGCATTTCCTTCGTTATTCCGAGATTCAGAACTCCCAGAATAGACATTACGAATACCGCTTTGGCCGTGGAGGATGAAATGAAGAACTCCAGAACCAGAATGATTCCGAACAGTATTGCTGCCAGAATGAACGGACTCTTGTTCTGAGTGAGAAGATTTATGGAATTTGTTATTGTCGGAAGAATTTTGCCTTCAACAAGAATATACTTTATTGAAGATGCCATGAAAATGAAGGCAATGGAGGGAAGTGCGCTCAGCACGCCTTTTCCGAAAGACTTCATACTGGATTTGAAATCAAAACCTGTTGCAATAAGTGACGACAGAATTCCTCCGATGAGAAATACTGCAATCAGAGCAACGACTGTGTAGTCGCGGAGTGAATCCAGTGCGGAAAAAGTGATGATTACACTGAGGACAACTGCAAAGAAAACAAGATAAGTAACCAGTATTTTCTTTTCGTTCTTTATCTCTTCCTCTTCAAACACCCGGCTCCTGAGATTTGAGTCGCTCTCGTATGTGAAGGACTTTTCAGGGGACCCGGAAATCTTTCTTGTGTAAAGGAAAATAACCAGTTCCATAAGTGCGTACATCACAATGAAAATGACAATCCTGTACCATACGTTCGTCATCGGGTTCACGCCTATAATCTTCGACGCAAAAAGCACAGTGAAAGGATTTGTTATTGCACTGGAAAAGCCGAATCCGCACGCAACTATGGATACGAGAAATCCGGTGAATGAATCGAACCCTAGCATTACCGCGAGAATCGCAATTATAGGGAGCAGCGTCAGCATCTCTTCGAACAGTCCGAGAAGTGAACCGAATAGCATGAAAACCAGTGCTATTATGCTCAGAAGCAGAAACTTGTTGTTCTGAAATTTCCTTATGATCCTCTGAACAATCACCTTGATGCCCCGGTTGTCATTCATTGCCTGGAATGATCCTGCAATTACAAGGAGGAATACTGACAGCATTATGAGACTTATTCCGTCGCCTGTTCCGATTACAAGAAACGGTGCGAGGATTCCTTTCCAGACGGGAATTCCGCTCTCGTCAGGAAGCTGATTGTATTTCAGATAGTCGACTTCTTCTTTTCCGTCAACAATAGTGACTCCGAATTCTCCTTTGGGAACGACATATGTCAGTACTGTGGAAGCTGCTATTAGCAACAGCAGCAGGACGAGTACGGATATGAAAGTCTTTCTGGAAATGTTGATGAGTTTGTTATTCTTGTTGTCCATAAGTTTTTTCCTTCAACAGTTCAAACAGCAGTGCAACCCTTGTGCACAGACCGCCGTATTTTTTGTCGGGATAAAAATAGTACAATTCGCCTTTATAATACAGCTCGAATTCCTCATTGACTGAATATGCCAGTCCTTCGAGTTCTCTGACTGTATATTCAAAATACAGTTCATTCTGTCCGGATCTGTATGACACTTTTTCAGGAGTGATAGTGAAGACGCCTTTGTCGGTCCTGTATTTTCTGACTCCGTGTTTGAATATCCTGACATCGACGGGGACTGAGAGATTCAATGAATCTAATGACTCAGATTCAATTGCCTTTATTCTTCCGTAGTAGTCATATATGTTCCGGATTTCATCGGAATTGAACATGTAGTTGTTCTGTATGACATATTCTTTTCCGCAGGAAGAACAGATCAGTTTGTTTCCTTTTGAAACATTTGAATACATCGCTTTGCAGTGAGGACACATGTAAAGGATGTTTTCCAGTCCCTTTGCCTTGTTTGGCTGTCTGTATACGAGTCTGTCGTTTGAAAACTCATTGTATGAAAGGGCAGACTGCATCATTCTGTACAGTTCGTCCTGTCCCGTAACCGCGAGCTCGTCCCTTGTGACAACTTTCATTATTTCAACTTCACATTCGCCCCTGAAGGAGGTTTTTCTCCATTTCGGCTTGGTGAAATAGCTGTTTCTTATCTGAATCATGACGACAGGGACGTTGAGATATCTGCACAGCTGGGATACGCTTGAATCAAAGTGGGAAGGACCGCCGTCAGTGGACAGTCTGGCTTCCGGGAAGATTACGACCGGATAGCCTTTCTTTACTTTCATGCAAATGTTCTTGACGCAGTTGACGTCGCTGTAAAACATCTTTTTTCTTATGAAGTTGCCATGCTTTTCAATCAGTTTTCCTACAACAGGCAGCCTCAGGTAATACTCGTTTCCGACGATGTACATGTTCTTGTCGTCGAGCAGAGTCTTCATCAGGAAAACGTCATAAGCCGAGTGATGGTTGGCTACAGCTATGAACGGTCCGTTGAGGTTGCTCACGGCCTCTTCATTTATGAAGCGGTACTTTACCTTAAGCAATGCAAGTTTGTTAACGAGCTTGTTGAGAAGATAGAGTACAATTCCTTTTTCAACATTCGGGTTTATAAAGAACTTCTTCAGAACAAGAAGAAGGATTGCAAACAGCACTGCTGCGGCAAATAATATGATGAGAATCAGAGCCCAGATCGGAAGGGATTTTGTTATGAATTCCTTGATTGCGGTTCCGACTGCAATTGAAGATATAATTGAAGGAATGACTCCCGTTGCGCATGTGAAAAGATATCTCGGATATGGTATCTTTCTGCTTGAGCCGTAATAGCAGATTGCTCCGAACGGAATAATCGGCATGATGAACAGAATATACATCAGAATCACGGAGGATTTTGCCTTCGCCCTCTTTTCGTATTTCTCAAGTTCGCCGTTTTTTCCTATCACATTGGTGTCGAATTTGAAAACGTTCACGAGCAGATAGATTATTGTAGAGCCGAGCATCACTCCGCAGTCGCAGAGAATCAGCGCGAGCCAGAACGGGTAGGAGATGCCGCTTGTGACCTGTATGAATTCCGCAGAGATGAAAACAACCACCATCTGAAGACCTTCAACAATCACAACGGTCAGGTAGCCCAGAAAGCCCTTGGATGTCAGGTATGCTTTGGCGCCGTCCATGTCGTTGGCCATTTCCATCTTTATGAAGGGAATGAACACGTCACTCAGAAAGAAGATGAATAATCCGATGACGATGACCGTTATGGCTGCAATAATAGATTTTTCAATTATCTTTTTCTTTCTTGATTGATCCATTTTGTTTTTCCGGTAAAGAAATTTGCCTTTTCAAAAAGATAAGGGGTTGTATTCTGAACAACCCCATGTTGTTGGTTTCTTATTTCGATTGATTATCCGAACAGAACCTGGTTTACAACTGATTCAAGATATTCCTGCTTGCCGCTGCCAGGAAGTTCAGGAGCGCCCATCTTGTCAGCCAGTTCAGCGAGCTCGGTCAGAGTTGTCTTTTTCTCTCTGATCTTCTTTCCGATGCCTGTGTTGAAGCTGGAG
>CADAXH010000091.1 GCA_902791785.1 uncultured Ruminococcus sp.
TCCTCCTACTAGATGTCGTAGGAAGCATCTATTATTTTTCACATATAGACAGAAACAATAACAAATTCAGTTCATTTATACATGATGACAACGAAAATTGGGTCAATTGAACATAATTGAAGGCTGTTAAGAATTTTTAGTTTCTTAACAGCCCCTATTAAATCGTTGTAAAATAAATTGCCCGAAAAAAACTCAATAGCTGAGTAGTTCACTCTATTGATTTCAAAATGATATCGATTATTTGTCTGGGCGTGACGATGAACGGCTTCTCTGGGAAGTGTTTGATATTGCCTGTCACAAGATAGGCATCTTCTTCCTTGCGTTCCTCCATCACGACTTCGTAGAACACAAGATCTTTCGGATCAGGAAGATCGATATCTATGTGTACAACATCGACATAGATTCCGTGGAAGTCAATCTCGTTCAAAATATCTTCGACGATTTGCTTGGAAAAATCAAACTTCGGGCGTAGCAAAACGTCACGGTATTCTTTGATAATCTTCTTGTTAAGAACGGGCACGATCACCCCATCCAAAACCAATTCCACCACCTGTCCAGGAACTGACTCCGGTTTCATTGCAGCGGAAACGAGAACATTCGTATCAATTACAGCGTAAAACTTCATACTGTCCCCAAGCTGTCCTTGCGAGTTTCCGCGATTTCAGCATTTATCTCTTCAAGTGTCATTTCGGAATTACCTTTTTCGGCGGAAATCCTACCCATTTGCCTCAATGCAAGAATGCCTTTATTTTTAGGCAGGTCATTCACCTTCATACTGAAGGGGACACCGTTCTCCGAAATAAGGCGCGATATACACATGCGCATATAGGTTTGCAAATCAATACCAATCTGCTCACAGATTTGTATTGCCTTAATCCTCGATGTTTCGTCAGTACGAAACTGAACCAATGTGTTTGCCATAATCTCACGTCTCCTATCTGATTTCGGTATTATTATACCAAATATCGTCATCAAATGCAAGCGTTTGATGACATTTTTTTGCAGAAAGTGACTGGTATCATACAAAACACTTTCATTTCATCACAAAAAAACAGGCGGGGATTGTATTCCTCACCTGTAATTTTTCTATTGTCTCTTGATCCTTATTCTCATGGATTCTCCCGGTTCGTCAAGCACGTCGACTGTCAGTTTCCAGTCCCTGCTCACTCCTTCAGGGAAATTGTTCAGCGAATATGACTGGCTCGCCGCTCCGCAGTACCATGATGAGTCGAAATGGGAAGTCTTTTCATCAGAAGATTTGTAGAAGAACGGATCTTCACAGAATCCTTTCTGCTTGAAACATGGTCCGTAATGGATGAAGTTTCCGTTTTCGTCATTTATTTCCTGGAACATATTCCTTACAAGAATGGCATTACCCAGGTCGTGTCTCTGACCGCCGGGTCTGTTGTGTGAAACACACTGCGCCTTTGTGAACCATTCTTCATTGATTTTCTCGTCTATATGCCAGAATATCACACCGCCCTTCGATTCGCCCTGTGTCAGGTTTCTCTCGAATCCTTCTTTCATTCGGATTTCAGCAAGGAAATATTCCTGCGGGTTCGGGGTCGGAATCTTGAGGACGCTGTACTTTTTTGACAGTGTGGAATGGAGTGTGTATTCACCGTCTTCTTCTGCTGTCACCTGTTCAGCCCATCCGAGATAGACTCTCTGATACGGATCGATGTAAGCGGGAGTTGTTCCCTGTCCGAGATGGTTTCCTGAACTCATCAGTGAGAAGTTCAGAGGCATAGGCCATCCTTCAATCCAGTCGCCCGGTCCGGTGTACCTGCTGTACATGTCCTGGGCGCCTTCATTGTGGGCGAGTTCATGCGCCGGTGTTCCTATTGTTATAGGGCCGTTAGAGTTGTATTCTCCGACGTTTGACACCTTTACAATGTGGACTCCTCCGCGCATTTCAATGTCATTGTACTGGCTTGTGCCGTGTACCATGAATCTGTGGCTCGGGATAGGTCCGTTTTCACATACGACTTTGGAAAATGACTCGTCAGCTTTTGTTGTTGCTCTGTCGTATCCTGCATTGAATATGACGATTGCAACTTCGTCAGGGGTTATTTTCCCGTCGCCGTTCCGGTCATATTTTGCAAAATCTATATACGGGTCGCACGCAGCCACTATATCGTGAATGCATTTTTCAGCAGCTGTCTCGTTAGTGTAGTCTCCGAGATGCTTGAGTGCAGACGGATGCGGAAGCGGCACCGTTATCGGGATAACTCCTTCAGGCTGACCTTCGTATATCGGATGGTCAATATGGAGCGGGTAAAAATAGAATTTGCCCATTGTCATTTCTTTGTAGAAATCCTGAAGCGAGTGGCCGTTTGGAGCAAAGAAAGTTTCGTAATAGTCTTCCGGTTTTGACAATGCCCACTGCTCCCCGTATATGGGAGACTCCGGATCATACAGCAGTTCCGGATGTTCAGGGTCATAGTCGTTTATACCGTTGTTGTTCGGGTCAAAGCTTGCTATTATCAGCAGGAGAGGAGTAGGCTGGTTTGCGTTCAACATAGACTGCTCCTATCAGAGATCTATATCGTCAAAATCTTCGTTGCTGCTGTTTGACAGCAGTCCCTTCAAAGACTTTGAGAATATTTTGAGTGCGCAGAAAATGCCTGCCACAGATGCAACGAAACCTGCAATTGCGGTTATCCATATCCATTTCGGAGTCTTGTTCTTTTTCATGTTAAGCACCTTTCTGAAGATCTCACAGTTCTTCCTTGTTCTTTTCGGACATTCTCTTTATTTTCAGAGTTGTCGTCTTTTCAAAATCCGTTTTTCTTATGATTATTCTCTTTATGTTTTTGTATGCCGGGAATTTGGAGTTCACTTCATCAACGAGTTTGTGAATCAGCTTCTCCGCTTTGTCTTCGTCGGATTCCGGTCCCTTTACTTTTGCCACGGCTTCCCTCAGTTCCGCTTTGTCCGGATAAATTGAGGCAGTGACGACAACATTGTCGTTCTCCTCGTTTCCGAATACAAAACATCCGGAGACGAGCGGGCTCTTCTGCAGATAGAATTCAAGTTCTTCCGGGAACACTTTCTTGCCGCTCGGCAGAACTATCATGCTCTTGACTCTTCCTACAATCTTGTACGTACCCTGCTCAGTAAGTTTGGCAAGGTCGCCCGTGTGGAACCAGCCTTCGCTGTCAATCACGTCTGAAGTCGCAGAAGGATTCTTGTAGTAGCCGAGCATTACGTTCGGGCCTCTGACGAGAAGTTCGCCTACGCCTTCGCTGTTTTCGGATTCCAGCTTCATTTCGGTTTCCGGTATCGGAAAGCCCGTGTCGTTTGAGCTTGAGTAAACATCTGAAGAAACCATGCATACGGGTGACGTCTCTGTAAGTCCGTATCCCTGGTATACTCCGTATCCGAATCTTCTGTATCCTTCGAACACTTCGGGTTTTAGTGAAGCTGCTCCGCAGAGTATCCTGTTCAGATTGCCTCCGAAAGCCTCGTTGACGGAGTTGAATATTTTTCTTCTCGCCTTGCTGTAATGAAAGCGAGGAATCCCGCCATGCACTCGTATGTGTGATGGAGAGGCAGAACGGAAACGCATCTGTCTTCGGGATATATCATAATCGTGGTTTTCACATTGTACACGTTGGACATAATGTTGTTCTGTGAAAGCATTACGCCCTTGGATATTCCCGTTGTTCCCGAAGTGTAAATGAGAATTCCGAGCTCGTCGCTTTTGACTTTGTGGCTGTCATAGGACGAGTCTCCATTATCCCTTAGCTTTTTTCCCTGGCTGACGCACGAAGACACTTCGTCAAACCTTATATAGTGAATATCTTCTTTTCTTTGTGTCAGCTTTTCTTCTGTTTCTTTTCCGTATACTATGCATTTCGGTTCGGAGTCTTCAATCAGGTAATCTATCTGGTCTTCCGACAGATCCTTGTCCATCGGAACAATGATTCCGACTCCTGACGTGACCGTAAGGTAGGTCAGCGCCCACTCGTATGAGTTTTTTCCTATTACGACGACCTTTTCACCTTCAAGTCCGAGAGAGTTCAGATATGTCGCAAAACTCCTCACGTCATCTCCGAGCTGACTGTATTTTATTTCAGCAACTCCTTCTCCGTCGTGGAAAAGGAATGCCGTATTGTCTGAATACCTTGAACTGACGTCTTCCACCAGTTCCCTCATGTTGTAGTATCTTACCATGTCATAAAGACGGCCGTTTACCACATTCTTTTTCATTATATTTTTTGCCTTTCGGATTTTCTTCTCAGATAATCATAGTGAGGCCTATTCTCTTTTTCTGGATGTCAACGCTGAGAACCTTGACTTCAACTATGTCTCCCACGCTCACTACGTCAAGCGGATGCTTTACGAACTTCTTGTTTGTGAGCTGGGATATATGTACGAGTCCGTCCTGGTGTACGCCGATGTCGACGAATGCACCGAAGTCGACCACGTTTCTGACTGTGCCCTTGAGCACCATTCCCTCTTTCAGGTCTTCCATCTGCATTACGTCGCTGCGCAGAATCGGAGCGGGAGCTTCGTCTCTCGGGTCTCTTCCTGCTGATGTGAGTTCGCCGAGTACGCTTCTTACAGTCACTTCGCCGACTCCTGTATCAGAAGCGGTCTTCTTTATGACCTTGTCGTCTGCCTTTATTCTGCCTTTTGCAATGTCTTCCTTTGTAAGGCCGAGGTTTTCGAGCAGTTTTTCAGCTATCTCGTAGCTCTCGGGGTGAACGCCTGTGTTGTCGAGCGCTTCGTCTCCGCCTGAGATGCGCATGAATCCTGCAGCCTGCTCAAATGCCTTTGCGCCGATCTTCGGAACATTCAGGAGATCTCTGCGGTTGACGAATCTTCCGTTTGCTTCCCTGTACGCAACGATGTTAGCTGCGGTTGCCTTTGTTATTCCTGAAATGTACTGCAGAAGTGGTGCTGATGCGGTGTTCAGATCCACTCCGACTTCGTTCACGCAGTCTTCCACAACCGCGTCGAGCGACTCGCCCAGTTTCTTCTGGTCAACGTCGTGCTGATACTGACCAACTCCGATGGATTTCGGGTCAATCTTTACTAGCTCGGCCAGCGGGTCCTGGACTCTTCTTGCTATACTTGTGGCGCTTCTCTGTCCGACGTCGAAATTCGGGAATTCCTTGTCGGCGAGTTCGCTCGCTGAATATACGGAGGCGCCCGCCTCGTTCGTTATAACGTAGAACACCTTTTCAGGTATCTCCTTGAGAACTTCAACAAGGAACTGTTCCGATTCCCTTGAAGCTGTTCCGTTTCCTACTGAAATGAGGGTTACGTTGTATTTCTTTACGAGGTATTTGATCTTGTCTGAAGCTTCTTTCTGCTTGTATTCGTTTGTCGGGGCTGTCGGATAGATGACTGCTGTGTCGAGAACTTTTCCTGTCGGGTCGACTACTGCGAGTTTGCATCCTGTCCTGAACGCAGGGTCCCATCCGAGTACAACCGCATTTGCATAAGGCGGCTGCATGAGAAGCTGTCTGAGGTTCTTTCCGAACACGCTTACCGCTCCGTCCTCTGCCTTTTCAGTCAATGCGTTTCTCACTTCTCTCTCAATGCTCGGGGCAATGAGTCTGTCGTATGAGTCTTCGACTGTCGCCTTCATTGTGTCGCGGGTGTTCTCGTTGCCTTCGTTGACGAGTCTGTTTGTTATCCATCTGATTATAACGTCAACGGGAGCCTCAATCTTGACGTCGAGGAATTTCTCGTTTTCGCCTCTGTTGATAGCCAGCACCTTGAATCCTTCGATCTTGGATACCTTTGCAGTGAATTCGTAATAGTTCTCGTAGACTGACTTGACTTCCTTGTCTTTTGCATTGGCAGTGATGAATCCGTCGGATTCCGTCACTCTTCTTATGTATTCCCTGATGTCCTTGTCGTCCGAGATTTTTTCAGCTATGATGTCGCATGCGCCCTGGATAGCCTCTTCGACGGTGTTGACACCCTTCTCTTCATTAAGATAGGGTTCTGCCTCTTCAGCGAGGGTCTTCTTTGTCTCCTGAGCGAATATGATGTCTGCAAGACCCTTGAGTCCCTTTGCTTCGGCAATCGTAGCCCTTGTGGTTCTCTTCGGTCTGTACGGACGGTAGATGTCGTCGAGAGCGACGGAAGTTTCAGCTGCTTCGATTGCTGCTTCGAGTTCTTCTGTCATCTTGCCCTGTTCGGTGATACTCTCGCGGATCTTCTGCTTCTTCTCCTCAAGGTTTCTGAGAGCCGTGAGTCTGGTTCCCAGTGTTCTGAGCTGGGTGTCGTCAAGCATGCCTGTTGCTTCTTTTCTGTACCTTGCAATGAAAGGAATTGTCGATCCCTCGTCTATGAGTTTGACTGCAGCTTCAACCTGCCATTCCATTACGTTTATTTCTTCTGCTATTTTCTTGATGATATCCATGTTTTTCCCCTTATTTAAGTCTGAGTCCCGCTTTGAATGCGTCTCCTGCAATTTCTCCGAGTTCTATATATTTGTTGTTGAAAGGATCGAATGTTATCGGTCTGACTTTCCTGTAGTCGACGTTTCCGTTTTCGTCGAGCGCCTTCTCGTCAACCGACACGTTTGCAATTGTGGCAAACATGTGGCCGGTCTCTATGTCGTAACTCTTCAGAAGGCATTCCATGCTTATGCTGAGTTCGTTTATGACAGGAGCATTGACTGTCGGCGCCTTTGAGAATGTGAATCCGGACTTCTTCATCTTGTCCTTGTCCTTGTTTGCCGAAACAACTCCGACAAAGTCGCATTCATCAACGTAGTCTGCCTGTGCCATGCTGACGACAAATGCCTTGTTTGCCAATATGTTCTTTACGGTCTTGTGGCCGTGAGACAGGCACAGGAATACTTCTTCATAGTCGCTGATTCCCGTCCACGCCGCATTCATAGCGTCAATGTTTCCGTTTTCGTCGTATGTGGATATTATCCAGACCGGCTGCGGATAACTGAGAGGCTTAGCCCCAAAAGCTTTTCTTGCCATTTTACTTTTTCTCCTTTATTGCCTGTACTACCGTCTTCCCTATTTTCTTTGCCATGAAGTAGTAGCCTATGTCATTCGGGTGTACGAGGTCTGTCGTCATGTACCAAGCGTCTTTCTTAGGGACCAGGTACCTTCCGTCTATGAACCAGAGATTCTTGTCTCCCGCTTCAATTCCTTTTCTGTACGTCTCGAGGATTATCTTTCTTCTTCTCTCGTTGTCGACGTGATTGCTGTAGTAGTAACCGAACTTTGAAATGAGGATTATGGGGGTGTCGGGCTGCTTTTCCCTGAACTGTCTGTATCCTCTGTAGTGGGTCTTCTCAAAATATTCAACTGACGGCGCGTTGTGGTCGTAGTCATACACGAATACGCTCATGTCGAGACTTGCCAGAAAGTCTATTATTGCCTCTTCGGTTTTTGCCCCGCCACCGAATCCGTAGTTGTAATAGTCAAAACCGTACATGTATGAAGCCAGGTTCGGATATGTGTTGAAAGGTATGGACGAGCCGACTCCGTGCACAATTGAAGATCCGTAGAACACAACAGGCTTGTCATATTTGTATTTTCTGTTTGTTCTGAGAACTTTTGAACCTTCCCTCAAGGCAATGTACATTTTCCTGATTTCAACGAAGAGAGGGAAAACTATTTCAATTTCCTTCATTCCTTCTTCAAGCATTACCCTGCCTTCGGCGTAATTCTTGCCTTCGCCCTGTGTGGGACTGACCGTTTTCACACAACTCAGCTTGTTGCCTTTCAGTACAGCAACATTGAACCCTGAGACGGCGGCGTTTGTTAATGGCGAACTGTGCTGATCGCAGTCTTCAAGCTCAGAGTGAATTGCGATGTAGTCAGAGTCTGTTCTGAAGACCATCCTGACTCCTGCGCTTGTGTTTCTGAATTTGTACAGACATTCGTTTGTCTGTTTGGCAACTTCTTCAGGAACCCTTACAAACTTTTTGTACATTCCCCTGCATTCAATGGGGTCAATGAAAGGATCAAAAAATACCGGATCCATTTTTGTTATTGACGTATCTTCAAGGACAACGCCCATTTTCTTTGTGACTACCATACCGTCTCCCAAATATATTAAATTTGTATCTTATATAATAGCATATGTTCAGTAAAAAATAAATAGTTAAGCAGGCGGAAATGCTCAATTTCCGCCTGCTCTGCAATTATGTTCTTAATTAATAGTTGTCGTCTATGGCAAGTATTGCGTTTCTGTATTCCTCGATTGTTGCATTGTCTTTTGATGAGAAGTTTGCAGCAGCTTTTACATACTGGTTTTTCTTTCCGGAAATCATGGTGCTTACATATCCGTCCATGCTTGTCGAGAATTTGCATATGTAGCCTACGTCATATACCCTGCTGTCGAGAATGATGTCTATCATGTCCGAAGATTCTTCGTCACTCGTGTATGTGTACTTGATCGTATTGATGTATGCCGGTCTTACAAGTTTTGATGAGTGATATGCAAACAGAGTCAGAAAGTCTGAAAGGACTGCCATGTCCGAATAGCCCACAGGAGCAACTGTGATGTACGCCTGGTCATTTACGTAGCAGTGGTAAGCTTCCTGGTCCTCGTTGAACAAAGGCTGCGGGAGAACACCGACCCTGAGGCTCTCGGATCCGGACATTCTTCTGAGAACGTCCATTACTTCGCCTGCAAACAGTGTTGTTCCGTTCTGGACTGCTTTCTGAACGTTGGTGTATCCTCCGGAAATATATCCCGGCGCATTGACTACATCAATGAGCTTGTCTATTACGTCAGTGGCAGCAGGCTGGTTCATCAGGGCTGAAACATATGAGC
>CADAXH010000092.1 GCA_902791785.1 uncultured Ruminococcus sp.
ACACAGATTGTGCCATTTATAGACACTGTCCAGGGAAGAATAACACTCGAAACGGGAAGAGGATGCATCCGCGCGTGCAGATTCTGCCAGGCTGCCCAGCTTTTCAGACCGGTAAGGGAAAAATCCCCTGACACAATAGTAAAGCAGGCCAAGGCTCTTGCGGATTATACGGGATATGACGAGATAACACTGTCGTCTCTTTCAATCAGCGACTACTCAAAGATAAGAGAACTTACTGACAAGATGCTCGAATGGACTGATCCCAGGAAAATATCCATTAACCTGCCGTCGCTCAGGGCAGATAGCTTCACCAGGGAACTGATGGATAAAGTTTATTCAGTCAGGTCAAGCACACTGACATTTGCCCCGGAAGCAGGAACACAGAGACTCAGGGACGTCATAAACAAGAACATTGAAGAAAAGGATATATTCCAGGCTTGCAGAATAGCATATCAGGGTGGAAAACGTCAGGTTAAACTGTATTTCATGGAAGGACTCCCGACGGAGACTGACGAAGACCTTGAAGGAATGGCAGATCTTGCCCAGAGGATAATAGACGAATTCTACAAAACCGAGGGAAGACCGAAAGGAACTCCGCAGGTGACGATGTCCGTTGCATGTTTTGTACCTAAACCGTTCACAGCATTCCAGTGGGAGGCTCAGGATTCTCTTGAAACTCTCAAGAGAAAGCAGCTTTACGTCAGGGACAAGATAACGAGCAAGAAGATAATTTACCATTACCACAGTGCAGAAGTGTCCAGAATAGAAGCGGTATTCGCAAGAGGCGACAGAAAGCTGTCGAAGGCTATACTCGCAGCCCACAACAAGGGAATGAAGCTCGACGGATGGACAGAATTCTTTGATTATGACAAGTGGTGCGAAGTATTCAGTGAGACCGGCATAGATCCGGATTTCTACGCATGCAGGGTGAGAAATGAAGACGAAATCCTGCCTTGGGACTTCATAGACATAGGGTCAAGCAAGAGGTATTTCCTGAGAGAAAAGAAACTTGCATACATGAACAAAACAACGCAGAGCTGCCAGGAAGGATGTGCAGGATGCGAAGCAAACAGTTTGGGAGGTAAAAACACATGGTGTCCAGCACAGAGCCCAAGAAAATAAGGGTAAGATATTCAAAGAGCGGAAGCCTTATGTTTATTTCACACCTCGATCTTAACAGGACGATGACTGCCGCTTTTCTGAGATCAAGACTGCCGATTTACTATTCACAGGGATTCAATCCCCATCCCAAAATAGTATTTTCACAGCCGCTTCCCGTAGGCGTCTCATCAGACTGCGAATATATGGATTTTTCAGTTACCGAAGACGTTCCGAATGAAGTGATAGTCGAGAAGATGAATTCGGTCATGCCGTCAGGAATCAGGTTTCTTGAGTGCTATGAACCGACAAGCAAATTCAAAGACATAATGTGGGCAGAATACGAATTCAGGTTTGAGACAGAACCGACAGATGAGCTGATCAGTCAGGTTAAGAACCTTCTCGGAGGCGAAGTTGTTGTAGACAAAAAATCCAAATCCGGAATCAAGACAGTAGACATAAGTCCGCTCATGGATGTTGTTTCGGTAGAGAAGAGCGAAGAAGGGCTTGTTATTGTTCTGCTGCTCTGCTGCGACGAATTGAATTTTGTCGGTCCCAACATTCCGGTCAAGTATCTGACGGACAAAATAGGGTCACTCAGTGACGTGGAATTTACAATTAAAAGGAAAAAAGTATTGCTTTCTGACAAAAAGACAAGTTTTTCTTGATAATCGAATTTTAAAATGTTAAAATATTAGCATGCTAAAACGAGGTGTACAGACATGGCTAATGAAGTAACAAATGAGATGAAGAGCTTTCTTTACAGAGGGCTGATTAGTTTAAAAAACGAAGACGAGTGCGACAAATTCATTGACGATTTGTGCACAAAGACTGAAAAAAATGATTTAATACTGAGATTCTGGGCAGCTGCCATGATCAAAGACGGAGTCAAGTACAACGAAATACGCAAGGCTACCGGACTGAGCACGGCAACGCTTACCAGAATAAACACATGTTTGAAATATGGTAACGGAGGTTACCACACAGTACTTAAGAATATAGGGAAGTTATAATGGCCGACAGTTATTCAATACTGTCAAAGTGGTATGACAAGCTGATGGATGATTTCGATTATCCGTCTCTGACTGAATACTATTGCAGCGCAATAAAAAAATATTCCGAAGACCTTCCAAAACAAATACTGGATCTGGGCTGCGGAACAGGAAGCGTGTCTATCATATTGGCAGAAAAGGGTTTTGACGTCACAGGCATAGATATTAGCAGTGAGATGCTTTCAATGGCTGCGCTTAAAACCAATGAACAGAATTTAAAAATAAAATATGCTTGTGAAAACATGGCATATCTTGATGCCGGAAGAGGATACGGAGCAGCAGTCTGTTCTCTTGACGGACTCAATTATCTTGTTGATAAAGAAGAATTGTCATCGTGCATATCCAGGGTGGCCGACGCTCTCGTCAGCGGCGGGCTGTTCATGTTCGATGTAAACACAAAATACAAATATGAGAATGTCTATGCTGACAATTCATATGTATATGACCTGGACGATTTCTTCCTTGTCTGGCAGAATTACTATAAAATGAGCACAGGCAAATGCAGTTTCTACCTGACTTTCTTTGAAAAGAAGGGAAAGAACTGGTCCAGAAGTGACGAAGTTCAGATCCAGAAATACTATAGCGAAAAGACCATTTCAAGGGTTCTAGATGAAAATGGATTTGACATATTGAATATTTCTGCAGGATTTGATAATACCGAATTGTCCGACAAAGACGAAAAGCATTATTACATTTGCAAAAAAAGGTGAACTACTCGTAAAAAAGTAGTTCATTTGTTTTTTTGTAAATGTTGACATATGATTGTATATATGATATCATATATTTAAAATGAGGTGATGTCAGTGGTAAACAACAAAAAGCTTTCATATATATCCGAATACAACAAGAATCATTACAAAATGTACCAATTCCGTGTTAAAAAGGATGATCAATTGGTTATCAACAAACTAGATTCCATAATGAATAGAAGTGGTTATATAACCAGTTTGGTGAAGAATGACGTTGCGCCAAGTGTTTTAACAATTAAACAAATCAAACAAAAAATAAAGCCTGTAATCGAAAAACACGGGATTGATGAAGTGTATCTTTTTGGAAGTTACGCCAGAGGGGAAGCAAACTCAAACAGCGATGTGGACATTTATTGTTCTTCGGGTGACATTAAGACATTAATCAATGAGGTTGAACTCATAGAAGAGCTTGAAGAAGTATTGAACAAAAAAGTAGATATTGTGACAATCGGTTCACATATGCATGAATGCTTAAGAAGACAATTGGAAGAAGACAAAATAAGAATATTTTGAGGAGATAATACAGATCCGATAGAGATGGAGAAGAATTCTCCGCATGGTAAGCCGACAAATAGTATTAATGTGCTTGTAAAGTTTGGAATGCTTCATTGATGCGTGAGAAAAAATAAGAATTATCAATTTGCTTTTCCTGTGCACATAATACAATTAACTTCAATATACTGAACTGGCGTGGCCATATAGGTCACGCCAGTTTCACAATTAATCGTTCTTTAATTACTTTTTAATCTTGATTGTTTCAATTGAATATGGATCCATGTTCAGTTCAATGATTCCATTCTTTGTTTTGACTTTTGAAATTCTGTTTTCAAGCATGTCACAGAGTTCAGCAGATGAGAAATTGCAATTAACTTTTACTCTTACAACACCTCTGTCGCCAAACTGTTCACTGAGCCTGATTATTATGTCATCGGAGTCTTCAGCTTTCTTTATTGTTTCAGCAAATACGTTCTCGTTCAGAATGCTTACAAGTGAATACTCGTCTTTCAGGGTTCCTTTTTGTGCAGGAACCTTGATGCACTTCATGGGATTATTGAGTTCGTATGCTTTACGGATAATACCTGCATCTCTGAAGTCTTTTGCATGAGGACACAGTTCGTAGACTATATCATGCTCAAGCTGGTCAGCTTTCTTGTCCGGATCAGTTCCGCTCTTCAGAAGAGTGAGGGAGATTGTGGATCCTTTTACGTCGCAACCGTACTTGCAGTCATTGATTAAAGATACGCCATATGAATGCTCGGACAGATCAACATATTTGTGAGCCGGTACTTCGAACTGTGCGCAGTCCCAGCTTGTGTTGTTCTTTGTGGTTCTTCTGATGTTTCCGTAACTAAGGTCGAATGTTGCTTCGTCTGAGTTTATTTCTACAGGGAAGTGTGTTCTCAGGAGAATCCTGTTGTTTTTCCAGTCAATGTGTGTTGCAAATCCGACTTTCTTTTCATGACCGTAGAGATATATTTTCTGGACAATGGTTGAATTGGAGAATCTGCGGGTAACTGCAAATCCTTTCTTTTCGCCTTCATTGAATGTTTTGACATTTTCAACAGTGTTCACGTTCCAGAATTTTTCTTTGTAATATCTGCGGATTTCCCAGTTTTCAAACATCTGCGGAATATCTTCATATGCAACGATTGTATTTGCCTTCTTGCCTTCTGCAATAACTTCTCTTGAATATTCTTTATCCCAGACAGAAACTATCTCGAAATTATCATCAAACTTAACTATGAAATAATCATTTTCCAGTGTTTTTGCTTTTATGTCTGCAAGAATTGCTGCAGTTTTTTCTGCCTTTACTACTTTGTATCCTTTGGCAGGTATATCTTTTACATAAACCGCTTTTCCATCCTGTTCAATTGTGGAACTTGAAACAAATGAGTTCGGATTGAATACGAGCAGTCCGCCCTTTGTATCAACATTCTTGGACACTTTTTCTTCATATGAACCGGATATTCTGTCAACCGAAATGAATATTTCCGAATAAGTTTTATCACTGTCGGCATATACGGGAGCTATTGAAGAGCCCGGAAGAATGTCATGGAACTGCATTGTCATTATCTTTTTCCAGACGTCATAGAGTTCTTCAGACGGATATTTTGTTCCGAAAAGCAGGGTACTGTTCACTGAATCGGTTTCTGCATTCTGAGCCTTGAATTCGCTTCTTCTGTTGTTCTTCTTATTTTTGGCCTGAGAAGTAAGTATGCCTCTGTGCGCTTCAAAATACAGTTCGCCCCTCCAGTTTGGAAGATATTTGCTGTCTTTTGTCTGCTTGTCCACTTTCTTGAATGTGTTCTTGAGAGAATCGAATACAAATGTCGGGCAGCCTGGGATTCCGTTTACCTGGCGTTTTGCAAGTTCGATCATTTCTTCTGTAGGACCGCCGCCTCCGTCTCCGAATCCATAAGGGAATATAATGTCATCTGAGATGTTTTTGTTTTTGAAATGATCCCATGCTCCTACAACATAGTCCGGTTCCGTCATCGAATTGTATGTGACGTAGAAATCATTCTTGTCATTTATGGATTTGACTGTATTGAAC
>CADAXH010000093.1 GCA_902791785.1 uncultured Ruminococcus sp.
GCCTTGAAAAGCGGGCTTATCAAAGTCAACGGAAAATATGCAAATGACCCGTCAATGAAAATTGACGAAGAAAAAGATGTTGTTGAATACAAAGGAAGCGTTGTGAAGTACAGCAAATTCATATATCTTATGCTTAACAAGCCATCAGGTTACGTCAGCTCTACTGATGAGCCGAACAAAAAGACTGTGATTGATCTTCTTCCGGACTGCTACAAAAACATTGGACTGTTCCCATGCGGAAGGCTCGACATAGACACGACAGGTCTTTTGATTCTGACAAACGACGGACAGCTGTCGCATATTCTTCTGTCTCCAAAACATCATGTCGGAAAAACATATTCTTTCGAATGTTCTCCACATCTTGACGATGACATGATTAAGCATTTGGAAGATGGTGTTGACATTGGAGAAAAGGCAAAAACAAAACCGGCTGAGATTGTTCCGGATCCAGAGATGACGAGCGGAACTATTACCATTACCGAGGGTAAGTTTCATCAGATTAAACGAATGTTTGAATGTGTGGGAAGCAGAATTACGATGCTCAGAAGGATGAGTTTTGCAGGAATCAGCCTTGATTCTTCTCTGACCGAGGGAGACTGGCGCTTACTAAACGACAGAGAAACAGAATTATTAACATCTTTCGACACAAATAATTAAGATTTCGGGCAGTTTAAAAGTCAGTAAAAGGTGATAATCCAATATTTGTATATTTTGCACAATCAGAAAAATATTTTTTTGGAATACAAACATCTTTTATTTAATAATCTCTTTTGTTATAATAACGAGGTATAGCATAGCAGTAATGCTGGTAACTCTCTGTTGTTCTCAGATAAGAGAGCATCCCCAGTCCTGAAATAACGGCGAGCAGGTTGGGCAATTACATTCAGCCAAAAGAACGGAGTAAAAAATGGCAAGTTTATCACTTAGACACATTTACAAAAAATACCCTGGCGGTGTTACAGCAGTTTCAGATTTCTGTCTTGAAGTCAAAGATACTGAATTCATTATTTTCGTTGGACCTTCAGGTTGTGGTAAATCTACAACACTGAGAATGATTGCTGGTCTTGAAGAGATTACAGAAGGTGAGTTGTACATTGGTGATAGACTCGTAAACGATGTAGCTCCTAAGGACAGAGATATCGCAATGGTGTTCCAGAACTATGCTCTTTATCCTCATATGACAGTTTTCGACAACATGGCATTCGGTCTGAAGCTTCGTAAAGTTCCGAAGGAAACAATCAAGCGTAAAGTTGAAGAAGCTGCAAGAATCCTTGACATCTCACACCTTCTTGACAGACTTCCGAAGGCTCTTTCAGGTGGTCAGAAACAGCGTGTTGCTTTAGGTAGAGCTATCGTTCGTGATCCTAAGGTATTCTTGCTCGACGAACCTCTTTCAAACTTGGACGCTAAACTTCGTGCTGCCATGAGAACTGAGATTACTAAATTGCACAACAGCCTCCAGGCTACATTTATTTACGTTACACACGACCAGGTAGAAGCTATGACAATGGCTACAAGAATCGTTGTAATGAAAGACGGCGTCATCCAGCAGGTTGACTCTCCTCAGGCTTTGTATGATAATCCGGTTAACCTCTTCGTTGCAGGATTCATCGGTACACCTCAGATGAACTTCATCAATGGTACTCTTGAAAAAGACGATGACGGATTTGTGTATCTCCACTTCGGTGAAATCAGAATCAGACTTCCTGAAGAAAAAGGAAACGCAGACGAAATCAAGCCTTACATCGAAAAAGAAGTTATTGCAGGCGTTCGTCCTGAATGTATCGTAGATACTCCTATGCAGATAGCTGCAATGCAGGAAGCTTCATTTGAGGCTTATTGTGATGTTACAGAGCTTATGGGTGCTGAAATTTACCTCTACCTCATTGCCAACAAAGTTGAAGTAGACGAAAGCCTCAAAGAGAGAAAGAATGTTGTTATAGACAGAAGCGGCGAACAGAAACTTATCGCCCGTGTATCTCCTCGTTCAACCGTTCGCGCTGGCGATACAGTAACACTTGCTATCGATACAACAAGAATGCACCTCTTCGACAAAGAAACCGAAAAAGCAATCGTATTCCTCACAGAAGAAGAAAAGAAGAAAGCAGCAAGAGTTGCAGAAGCTGAAAAGGCAGCTGCAGAAGCTGAAAATGCACAGACTGAAACTGTTGAAGAAACACCGGTTGAAGAACCCGTAGAAGAAAAAACAGAAGAATCAGTAACAGACACATCAGTAACTGAATAATTGATTGAATAACAAATGCGGCATAGCAGTCCCCTGCTATGCCGTCTTTCTTTTTATTCTTGTTTTGCTTTTCCTTCAACAAACTCGTCAAGTGCACCTTTTACATACATTTCCACAAGCTGTTCCAATGTGTAGTCTTCATTCTTTTCTGCAAGAATTTTCAGTGCATCAATCGGAATTGTAATATCAAATCTGTCAGAATGAGACTGAAGATTCCGACCAAGCTTGTATAGATCTTTCTCTACAAAATCATCATCTTTGTCATTAAGATTCTTTTCAATGCTCTTGATTATATAATTGTACCGGACCTGAGTTGACACATTGTGAATCAACAGCAGTATTCCTCCGCATATAAATCCGAACACCACGCAAAGCAAAATGGCTATTGGCCAGTTGAATCTCTCAAACACCTGATAAACATCTTTCCATCCGCCTTTTTCTTCCCCGACAAGTTTCACCATTATACCATACAGTATTGCATACACAAAAAACGGGATGGTCGTTATAACCATTTCATTCAGTTTCAGCATTCTCTCATTGCATATGAATATAAACATGAGGAGCGATGCTACGGGATTGAATATATGGTGCCAGAAATTCACTCCGGTTACTGCATCTATTCCTTTTACCGGTATAATAAAAATCAGAGTAACAGCCATAGTTATGGTGAGGCAAAGTGTTCCCGAAAAATGAACCAGGACACCCCACTTTGGCAATCTGAATCTCTTTTTTCTTATTCCGTCAATGGCATACGTCAACACAACCAGATCACAAAGAAGAATGAACAGGTTTGACAAAATGGTGAACATCATGAAATATGTTTCATCACTTGCATCAATCCTGACAATTCGCAAAGCACCCTGAACTGTAGATAAAAATGCAACAGATGTTACAATCGCACATGAAATCAGCGCAAGAATGCTTCTTGTTCTGTCCAGTTTAAAAATATGTGTTCCCTTCAAAGCACACCTCCTAAATCAGATTTTATATCCGTCCTTCAGTGAAACAATCCTGTTGAATCTGTTTGGATATTTAGAGTCAGGAGTGAAATAACCAACTCTGACAAACTGGAATCTTTCTCCCGGTTTAGCGTCAGCAAGGGACATTTCAACCTTTACGTTCTTGTATTCAACTTCAGATTCGGGATTGATATACTGAACAAATGTATCCTCTGTTATTTCAGAAACATCTTCAAGAGTGAACAAATTGTCAAAATACATAGCAGTTGTATCGATGCAGTATCTGGCGGAAAGCCAATGAATGGTTCCCTTTACCTTTCTGTCGGTTGGAACGCCGTTGCCTGTCTCAATATCTGCCTCACAATGGATCTCTTTGATTGTTCCATCTTCGTTCTTTACAACGCCTGTACATTTAACTATATATGCACCCATCAGTCTGACTTCGCCATCAGGTTTGAGTCTGAAGAACTTCGGAGGAGCGTCTTCGGCAAAATCTTCTTCATCAATATATATTTCTTTTGTGAAAGGTACTTTTCTTGTTCCTGCATTTTCATCATTCGGATTGTTCGGCAGATCAAAGTATTCAACTTTGTCTTCCGGATAATTGTCGACAATCAGTTTGATTGGCTTGATGACAGCGACACGTCTCAGAGCTTTCTGGTTGAGTTCTTCTCTTATGCAATGTTCAAGCAGATTAATATCTACAACGCTGTAAGTTGTAGAAACGCCCGCTCTTTCAACGAAATCAAATATGGCCTCAGGAGTGTACCCTCTTCTTCTCAGTGCGCATATGGTGGGCATTCTGGGGTCATCCCAGCCATCAACAATATTGTGTTCAACAAGATATCTCAGGTATCTCTTGCTCATTACTGTATGCGTTATGTTCAATCTGGCAAATTCATACTGATGAGGTTTCTTTTCAAATCCGATATTGTCAATGACCCAGTCATAGAGAGGTCTGTGGTTTCTGAATTCGATTGAGCAAAGAGAATGTGTAATGCCTTCCGTAGCATCCTGGATAGGATGAGCAAAATCATACATAGGATAGATGCACCACTTGCTTCCCTGTCTCTGATGCGTGACATGGCGGATTCTGTATATTACAGGATCGCGCAAATAAGTGTTGTCTGAAGAAGGATCTATTTTAGCTCTCAGGGTTCTTGCTCCGTCCGGGAATTCTCCGTTCTTCATTCTTTCAAATAAGTCAAGGTTTTCTTCAACCGAACGATCTCTGTATGGTGAAGGTTTACTTGCTTCTGCCCTGTCTGTGCCTTTGTAGTCAACAAGATCCTCTTTTGACAAATCGCAGACATATGCTTTTCCGTCTTTGATAAGCTTTACAGCATACTCGTAGCACTTTTCAAAATAATCAGATCCATAGAATACTCCACCTGTCGGTTCAGCGCCAAGCCAGCAGAGATCTTCATATATGCTGTTGACAAATTCATCGCCCTCTTTTACGGGGTTTGTGTCGTCATATCTTAAATTGAACTTGCCGCCGTATTTTTTAGCTGCTGTCACATTTATCCAGATTGCCTTTGCAGACCCTATATGAAGATATCCGTTTGGTTCAGGCGGAAATCTGGTGTGAACAGAGTCAACACGCCCTTCTCTTAGATCTTCTGAAATGATTTCGTCTATAAAATTACCGTTAAACTTTTCTGTATTATCGCTCATATTTACACCTCAATGAGAAAGTCTCTCTATCTGTTTGTTTAGTCTTTCAACAACTTTGTCGTGACCAAGTGTTTTCATAACAAGATACATGTCAGGTGAATTCTGTTTGCCGGTCACAGCAACTCTGATAAACCCGCTGACGTCACCGACATGGCCTTTAAATGCTTCGGGCGTGGCTTTGTACTGTTTTGTTTCGCGTGCAAATCCGAATTTTTCAGACACATCTTTGATTTTTTCAAACCAGTCCTGCTGTTCGTCATTGAAATCATATACCTTTAAGTATTCTTCAAGAACACCTTTGATGGTTTGACTGTCAAATCTCTCGTCATAGTCACCGCATTCATTATAGTACTCGTCGAACATGAAGCCTGAATACTCCTGAACTTCACTGTAAAGGCCGAAGTCTTTTCTCGGTTTTGCTCCTCCGCGGCCTATTCCCATGAACGCTTTTGAATAATCCGGATTCTTTGTAAATACTGAATAGAATTCAGGAGAATATGTCTTTGCCCATTCTGCTGTCTCATTAATCTCATCAGCAGTTTTTCTGCAGAGAACGTTCTTACAAACATCGTAGAGTTTTACTATATCAAACAAAGCGCCTGAAACGCTCATCTTTTTAAGTGATAACGGGAATTCCTTGATGTCAGCTGTAGGATTTGCCATTCTCCAGTCTTCAAAGTTGGAGTTCAGAAGCGTCATAAGATATTCAAGCAATGCTTCAGCTGAATAACCTTCTTTTGTAAAGAAAGCAACGTCCGCTTCAGGGTCTTTTCTCTTAGAGAGTTTTCTCTTGGAATCGGGTCCATCCATTTTCAGCAGAGCTGCCGTGTGACAGTATTTAGGAAGACGGAATCCCAGTGCTTTGAATATTTCAATGTGTTTAGGCAGGGACGGCAGCCACTCGTCGCCTCTGACCACATGTGTTGTGCCCATGAGATGATCGTCAACTGCGTGTGCAAAATGATATGTCGGAATACCGTCAGATTTCAAAAGCACTTCATCTATGTTGTTTTCGGTAACATCTATTGTGCCCTTAATCATATCCGTGAACTTGAAATGATTTGACGGATCTCCTGTGGATCTCAGTCTTACAACAAATTCCTTTTTCTGAGCGAGCGCTTCTTTAACATCATCTATTGAGGCATCTCTCCACTTTGACCATTCTCCGTAAACTCCCGGAACCAGTTTCTGAGCTTCCTGCTGTTTTCTGATTTCATCTATTTCTTCTGCAGTCAGAAAACAGGGATAAGCCTTTCCTTCTCTTATTAACTGCTTTGCGAATGTCTGATATATCTCTGCACGTTCACTCTGTCTGTACGGACCATAATCACCTTTGTCTCCGCCAACAACAGCACCTTCATCAAAATGAATTCCGTAATGATTCAGGTTTTCGATAAACAGTTCAGCAGCTCCTGATACTTCTCTTTTTGCGTCTGTA
>CADAXH010000094.1 GCA_902791785.1 uncultured Ruminococcus sp.
CTTTTCCTTATTTCTTCAACTATGTCGCAGACGTCAAAGTCTGATCTCGATATATTGATTGAAGCCGGAACTATTGTAAGTCCTATTTTCTTCTTTCTGTTTATTGTTTCCAGTACCGATTCAAGGACATACAGATCGAGCTTGTATATGAGCCTTGATTCTTCCAGGTACGGAATGAAATCCATAGGAGGCATAAGTCCCGTTTCAGGATCGTCCCATCTTGCAAGTGCTTCTTCGTCGCACACTCTTCCGTTGATTGTCCTTACAATCGGCTGATAGAAGACCTTTATGTATTTTTTGCTGAGTGCCTCGTCAAACTTTGTCAAGATAAACTGTTTTTTAATGAGGTTGTCTCTCTGTTCATGGTTATAGAAGCAGTATACAGATGCATATGCTCCTTTGAGGGTGTCGCATGCTATTTTTGCCCTGTCGCACGCAATGCTGGCTTCAACCAGTTGGTTACTGTTGTCAAAATACACACCGACACGTACAGGTATCGATTTGCAGTTGTTGATTGTCTTGCAGTTTTCAAAGAACTCTTTCAGTCTTTCTTCTATTCCCTCGTATTCTGAATATACGGCGAAATGGTCCTGGCCTATATGGCAGCAGTTCTCACTTCCGAACGTCTCAATGAGGAGCATTGAAAAAGCTCTGAGAAGATCGTCGCCCTCCGAGAATCCGTTGACGTGGTTGAAGTATTTGAGTCCGCAGAGGTCCATGAACATCATTACGGGAACTCTTCCTTCTTTCTGGCATCTGACGCTCTTCTTGCCTGTCAGTTCAAAGAAGTATGACATATTCGGAAGTCCGGTCAGATAGTCGTAACGGCTCCTGATTGTACTGCAGCCGAGAGCAATGGATCCGTGAAGAGCACTTCTCAAATCCTTTATCTCCTGATTCTGCGTATATAATCCTTCGTCAGTGTACCACACGTACGCAAGTCTTGTTCCGTCTCTCACAACATGTCTTCCGAACGAGTGAATGAGATGATATTCCGTTCCCCTGACTTTCTTTGACCTGAAGACCACATCATATTTTCCGTCTTCAAGCGCAAAACGGACAGCTGCATCTTCAATCACTGCAACATCGTCGGGGTGTGTATTTATGTACATATTATGGTCCATCTCGTACACTGCTGTCTTGATGTCATCATATCCGAAAAGCTCGCAAAAACCTTCGGACAGCGCTATAGTGACAACTTTGTCATTAATGAACTGATATACAGCAAACGGAATCTTCATCGACTCCAGTATTGATTGTTCATTCTCCGGAAATCTGTACTTTTCCGCGACATACAGTCCCATGGCGCCGGCCTGTGAAAGACCTCTTGTAATGCCGCTGCAGTCGCCTATTATATACACGTCGTCCATGACCTCAAAATTGGGCTTGTGTATAGGTTTCAGTGAATAGTATTTTGCTTCGCATCCGTAGAACAGCGTGTCGTCGTTTGCTGTTCCGGGTGAAACTTTGTCGAGAGCGTACACCGTCTCGATGATGTTCGTGAGTATCCTGTGCGGGAGCACGAGCGAGATGTCTCCCGGCGTAGCCTTCAGTGTCGGAATTACCGAATTCTGGCCAAGTCTGTGTTCATTCGTTCTTCTGCCCCTCACAAGGTCTCCGAATCTCTGAACAATGACGTTTCCGTTGCCTATGCTGTTTGCAAGCCTTGAAATTGATTCTACATACTCTGTAGGCTTGTTGAACGGCTGAGTGAAGTGAATGCTCGAGAGAATTGCAAAGTTGCAGTTGTCGGTCTTCTTCTCAGGATCCGAGAAACTGTGTCCGTTTGCAGTAATGACTCCGTTGTTGTTCTCTGCGCTCACAAGTCCGCCCTGGTTGAAACAGAACATCCTTGTCCTGTCTTCGAACGTCTTTGTCCTGCAGAGTATCTTCGGCTCATATATCTTTGAAGAGAAATGACGCCATATTGCATCTTTCATCTCCACTCTCACGCCGATGTCAACCGCATTTGAGTCGAACTGGATCTGAAAGTCATTGCAGAAATCTGAAACGAATTTGGCTCCGCCTCTTCCGACTGCGATTATAATCTTCCTGCATTCAAACGACTGATTGTTTGATTCTACTGCAAAACCTTCGGATGTTCTTGTAACCTTCTTTATGTCGGTCATGGTCTTCATGACGACACCTATGCGGCCCAGTTCCTTTATGAGGTTTTTCAGTATGTTGAAGTTTCTGTCTGTTCCGAGATGTCTGACGTTCATGTCGAGCAGTCTGAGGTTGTTCTGAAGACAGAGTGTTTTCAGTTCCTCGTTTGATCTGTACATCTCAGGATAGTCAGGTCTGTTGTTCTCGTCGAGATCGGCAAACTGAGAAAGGACGCTGTCAACTTCATTGATGTACTTCATCGCCTTGATTTCGCCGAGTTCCTCGCCGAGTGTGCCGCCGTATGCGGTTCCGAGGTTGAGTTTTCCGTCGCTTCTCGCTCCCGCTCCGCCGTAGCCGCTGGTTATGGCGCATATCTTGCACTTCTGGCAGCCCTTCTCGGATGATGCGGGGCATTTGCGCTTTTCAAGCAGCGCGCCTTTTTCTATGATTGCAACATGAAGCTTCGGATTGGCAGTTTTCAGTCTGTATGAAGCAAGAAGACCGCCTATTCCTCCGCCTATTATGATAATGTCAAATCTTTCCATGGTATCCTCTTTACTCCTCGTAGACGGTGACTGATTCCATCACCTGGTCTTCAAGGGGCTTGTCGCTGTAGTCGGTTCTCGTCCCTGCTATTTCGTCAAGAACATCAAAACCGTCTGTCAGCATGCCGAATGCAGCATACTGTCCGTCAAGATAAGGAGCATCCTTGTGCATGATAAAGAACTGAGAGCCTGCTGAATCAGGGACGCTTGTCCTTGCCATGGAGATTACGCCTCTTACGTGCTTGAGGTCGTTCTTCACTCCGTTCGAGGAGAATTCGCCTTTGATTGTCCAGCCCGGACCGCCCATGCCTGTGCCTGTGGGATCGCCGCCCTGAATCATGAAGTTCTTTATGACTCTGTGGAAAATGACCCCGCTGTAAAAGCCTGAATTTGCCAGCTTTTCAAAATTTGCTACTGTAATGGGAGCTTTTTCCGGATACAGTTCCAGTGTCATGGTCTTTCCGTTCTTCATTACGATTTTAGCTTTCTTCATATTTAAATATAACCTTTCGATTGATGTAGTCAGTTGTGTGACAGGATGAAATTTATGAAGTCTTCGGGACGAAGGAATACTTTTCCCGGATTGTTCTCTTTCAGTTCTTCTGTCTCTGATTCTGTCTTGGCCCATGCGGCCGAATAGCACTCAATGCCTGCTTTCTTTGATTCGAATATGTCAGACAGATCGTCGCCGACATAGCAGCATTCTTCTTTGTCAAATCCAAGTTCTTCTATGGCACTTGACATATTCTCGCTCTTTATGTTTCTGTCTTCCACACCGGTCTTCACGGCGTCAAAGACGCCTTCCATCCCGAATCTCTTAAGGGTTATACTGCACGACTCGGGACACTTACCTGTAACGAGGGCAAGCTTTATCCCCCTGCTCTTGAGCCTGAGAACACATTCCTTCATTCCGGAAAAAAGTCTCGGCGCCGGATCTTCTATTACTTCATAAGTCCTGAGATAGTCGTCAAACACCTGTCTCCATTTCTCTCCTGCAATCGCCTTGATTATCCCAAGGTCGCTTATTCCAAGGTGCGAGACTATATCTTCGATTGTGCACTCTTTTCCGAAGCTGTTCTTTACTGCAATCTGAATTGACCGGAAGAAGCCCGGATACGTGTCGCCAATCGTACCGTCCATGTCAAAAGCAACAAGTCTGTACAATTTTTACCTCGTCCTTTTAAAGCCGCAATTCACAGAAGAACTTTTCGGTTCTCCTGTGAACGGGCAGTTTTGCTTATTTCTTCTTTTTGATGATTACTACAACAACCACTGCAACAACTGCAACTGCTGCAACTATGATGATGACGATCACAACTGTCGGCATGCCCTTGTTTTCGGTCGGCGCCTTTGTTGTCTCGGTTGTAGTACCTTCAGCAGATTCTGTTGTCTCTGCGTTTGTGGTCACTTTGGTTTCCGGAGCATTATCCTCTTCCCAGAGTGCGTAGATTGTGCATGTGCCGGGATCCTGGACGGGATCGGTGAAGCTGAATCCTACTGTGAACTCAGGGTCTGAGAACCAGCCTACGAAAGTGTAACCCTTCTTTTCGGCTATTGTAACCTCTTCGAAGTTCTCTCCCGCTTCAATTCCGAACAGTGGTGAAGTGACTGTCGCCCCGACCACTTTCAGGACTGCAGCTTCAGACTCCGGAATGAATTTTGCATACAGATAAACAGGATCGGTATCTTCCTTAGTTGTGGACATGTCGTATTTCTGTGTGAATGCTTCGTCATAGTACCATCCGCAGAATACATATCCCGTCTTGTTCATCGGAACTGAATATGTGAGAACCTGTCCGAATTTGACTTCAACTTCAAATGCTCTTGATCTGTAAGGAATGTTGTTGAGGTAAACGAGGTAGCTGTCTGTCCTTACATTCTTGCTTGATGTTGTGAATGCCCTGTTCTCTCTTCTTGATGTGCCCTCGGTTGATTCTGCTACAACTTCGTAGTAGAAAGTCTTGTCTTCCGCAAGATTCTCGAATGTTGCGACGTATGAGCCGTCAGGTTCCGGAACTACGTTCTTAGACTCAATCAGGTTCTCGTGTTTAGCGTCTGTATAGAGGTTTACGTTGAATTTGTTGAGTGTTCCCGCATTGAGGTTCACTATTCTTCCCTTGATTGTTACGCTGTCTGTGCTGTTGTTCGGGCAGCCTGCGCTTACATAAGGACCGAGATGAGGAGCTCCTGTGACTTTGATCTTCATCTCTTTGCCTGATGCGGAAACGACTTCAATTCTGAGATGGTAGTTCTCTGCTTCTTCATCGGCCATTGAAGTGTACCATGTGCCTGAACCTGCGAATGTGTAGCTTCTGCAGTCGAATACTTCGCCGTTGTTCCAGCCTGAGCCGCCTGCGCCGCCTATCTGTCCGTTGTTGTAGAGAGGTGTGAGGCCCGGAGCATGCGGAACTGACTTATAGCAGTTCGGAAGGTTTGTGGAGTCTATGATGTTCTCGTCGATGTGCCAGATCATCACGCACTTGCAGCTTCCGTCAATTGCGTCATAAGCGCCTGAGCCGTTGAGGTATCTGTTCTCAAGGAGGTAGTATTCCTTCTCGGAATATGTGTTTATTCTGATAATGTTGTATTTGCCTTCGCTGCTGTCTCTTGAATAGAGGGTGTATTCACCGTCTCCCGAAACAACTGTATAATCCTGGAAACCATAGTCGATGAGATAGTAAGGATCGTGAGCAGACGGTGAAACGCCTGACTGTTCTCCTGAATATCTGTTACCTGAGCCGCCGCCCATGAGCGCATTCTCGCCGGGGCCGCCGCACCATGTATAGCCTGAATATGTGTACAGGTCCTTGGCGCCGAGCACGTGTCCGAGCTCGTGAGCTATTGTACCGTACTGAATCGGCATGTTGTATGACTGATACTCGCCTACATAAACGTATCTTCCGTTTCTTGAACCGTTGAGCATCTTTACTCCGTCAACTTCAACATTGCCGCTGCTTGTGGATACCTCGAAGCAGTTGTCTCCCCATTTCTGATCGCCGAAACCGCTTGAGCCGTACTTGGAGTTGTATCCGCCTATGACGAATACGAAGGACATCTCGGTATAGTCGAGGTAGCCGTCCTTGTTCTTGTCGTATTTTGCAAAGTCCACGTACTGGTCTGCAGCCCTGAGGGCGGAATATTTTTCATTGCCCTGAACGGATGTGTGGCTTCCTGAAACAGCATGCGGATGCTTCTGGTTGACTGTTACGTAAACGACTCCGTTGTTTGCTTCGCCGTATGTCTCTTCGACGGGAGCCCAGTAGAAATCGTCATTTGAAAGCCATTTGTAATAGTTCTTCAGTGTCTTTCCCGTGTCGCCGAAGCAGATCTTTGCCCAGTGGCTCTCGGGTGAATATGCCCACTGTTCGCCGTAAGCATCGCTTGATTTCGAAGTTGTGCTCTTTCCTGCTTTATATGAATCCTCTCCGTCGCCGTCTGCGTCGAAGCTTATAACGACGATAAGGAGCGGAATCGGATCATAATTCCTGTAATCCCTGTCAAGGGACGAGATGTTCAGATTCTGCTCGTCAGCTGATACTGCCATCGGGAAAACTCCGACGATCAGGACGAGTGCAAGTGTGAAAATCAATATTTTTTTAGACATAAATTGCCTCCATTTCTCTACAAAGTGAATTATATCACACGATAATATAATAAACAACAAAATAGTTGATGCAAATATGTAGAATATTTTGCGCGAAAATTGTTACAAATAAATAACAAAATATAAGGTTATGTAAATTTTCACTTTGCAAAAAACAGGAAAATATGTTAAAATAAGCACATGAGAGCTGGAACGCAGATAGCGAAAGGGGTGTGTCATGAGTTCAGGTAAAACCGAATACCAGATTGGAGATTTCGTCATATACAAGAACAACGGACTGTGCTGTATATCCGAAATAAAAGAAGAAGATTTTGGTGCC
>CADAXH010000095.1 GCA_902791785.1 uncultured Ruminococcus sp.
GAAGAAAGAGACAAAGATCAATGTGAAGATGTTCAGAGTGGTAGGCGACTTTGCACCGATGGTAAGGGTTGATTTTATGGATAAGGATGCTCATGAGCATTCTGGCTTGATGATATTAGATTCTTGTAGTACTGTTAATGTACTATCGTCTGAAATGGCAAACTGTATTGGAATCCTCAACAAAAAGGATAATGAGAATGAAGATATCATTACCTCTACCAATACAGTCGTATCATTGAATTGTGCTGATTTCTCTTTTGCCTTTGGTGGAGTGCAATTCCATGAGACTTTCTGTATAAATGATCACCGTCTTCCTCATATTAAAGGAGATCTGCCTCTTGTTGGCATTCTTGGTAATAAGTTTATGCTGAAACACAGATTAGTAATAGATTACAGCGATTTTTCCATTCATAATTCCAATGCAAATCCTGAGATTCTCTCAGTCTCAGACTGTGAATTATATGTGCCGATGGGATACGGATTAGTATATTATGGTATTCCTTTGTTGGCTATAACTCAGGGAGAGAACCAGATTTTTTCAATGGCTGATACTGGGGCTTCGTTTAATATTATTGCCAAGCAAACAATAACTGATAATGGTTTCGAATGTCAGTATCTAGGGGAAACAGATTCCATCTCAGGTTTGAGCGGTTCTGAAACTGAAGCAATAGATGCAATGGTAAAATATAGGATTGAGACCATGAAGGATGGTGATGGTTCTTTGGATGGGATATCTTTTAAATCCAAATTCAAAGTAATATCTCACTATCCTTATACTCCTTCACAGGGAAGTTGCGACAAGAACGGGAACCCGCTACTACCAGTAGAGGCGATTATTAGTTCGCCTTTTATGGCAAAAGAAGGCTGGGTGCTTGACTTCGGAGCAGACATTGTTTATAAACGAAAATCGGCTGAACCATAAGGCACCTTGACAAGCTTCTTGACTTCTTTCCTGAGTTTGTCTTTTACTTCATCAGATGCCTTGAGAGCAGATATTTTCTTCTCGTACTCCCCTGCCTCTGTTCCGTTTTCGCTTCCTTCGCCAAGCTCGTCAGAGATAGCTTTCATCTGTTCGCGCAGATAGTATTCTCTCTGGCTCTTGTCAATTTTGCTTCTGACTTTCTTCTGGATTCTCTCTTCAGTCTCAATCAGTTCCTTTTCCTTTTCAAGGATGATCATGAGTTTTTCTGCTCTTCGCATCGGATTGAATTCTTCAAGAAGCATCTGTTTGTCTTCTATGGAAGCTACTATGTTTGAGCCGACCAGATCGCACAGCGTAGACAAATCGTCAATGCTGTTTATAAGGTTCTTGATGTTGCTTGAAAACTTCGGAATCATTGAAATGAAATCGATGATTGAAGTGCGGAGATCTTTGAGCAGAGCTTCAGCTTTTACGCTCTTGTCGTCTATGAATACCTCTTTTTCAAATACGTCAACTTCGATGTATTTGCTGTTGTCAAGAAATTCTTTTATTTCCGCTCTGTAAATAGGCTCTGTAATAATTCTGTAGCTGCCGCCGTTCTCACGTATCTTCTGCGTGATTTTGGCTGTGGCGCCGATTTTGTACAAATCGTCAGGACCCGGTTCATCAACGCTTTGTTCCTTCTGACAAACCATCATGATAATGCCGTCATTTGCCATGGCGACATCAACTGCCTTTCTGGATATTGCACGTCCGACATCTATATTCATCGGAATCTTAGGAAATGGGACAGCACCTCTGATTGCAAGGCAAGGAAGTACTTTCTCGCTTATGTGTTCTCTTGTTACCATATATTTCTTCTCCAGTTCGGATATTTACCCTATTATAGTTCTACGTATTATACCATGCCGCATACTCAAATTCCATCTTAAAATAAATATTTAATAATTTCGTTACAATTTGCAAAAAAAGCGGGGCGTTCAAAACGCCCCTGAAATGTGCATTGCTTGCAATTACTCTTCCAGAATATTGTATTTTTGCAGGATCAGACAACCAAGTTCATAAACCAGCTTGTCTACACTCAGACGTATTGTCTGAGCTCTTTCTGACAAATCCTCTCGTTTCTCTGTGAATCTGAGAAGTTTCTGCGGTGCATCAACTTCGAAATTGAATGTTCCTTTGTAGCCTGTGTCTATGAGGGCTCTGACCACCGCATCGTAGTCAAGGCTGCAGAACAGAGGCAACGTGTGCATGTCACCTTCGAGTGTTGTTCCCTTGTTGTCCAGATTCTGGAAACCGAGATTGTCGTGAACATGAATACCGTGAAGAAGGTGCCCCAGTTTTGTCATCTCTGCATATTCGTCAAGTCCGTTGCAGTGAGCATGTCCCACGTCCCAGTTTACAGCCACAAGCGGGTGATTAACCTCGTCTACAATGTCAATCAGATCCTGTGCGGTCGTCGTGTAAACGCCCGTGAACTGAGAGGCATCCCTGAATCCTATGTTTTCAAGCAGAAGCTCTATTCCGTATTCTTCGGCATACGGAACCAGTTTCCTGATTACGCTGATGTTTTTTTCAACGAACTCTTCCCTTGTCAAAGCATATTTGTTTGCAGTGCCCGGATGTATTGTGATTGATCTGCATCCTATCTTTGCCGCCATTTCTATTGAACGTGGCGTCTTCTTCATGTAATACTCCCCATTGTCGTCGCCGATGGAATTTCCTGCAGGTTCGTGAGACTGAACAGGTGTCATATTGTATTTTTTCAGTGCCTCCCTGTATTCTTCGACAACCTTCATGTAATCATCGGAAAAATATATCGGACATGTTTTGAATACTGTGAAAAAAGAAATATCGCAATATCTGAAACCCGCCTTTGAAAGATGTTCTATGGACTTGGTCGGGTCAAACCCGTAATAATACAGCGCCGGTCCGTTTGTCTGGGACAAAAACATGTTTTTCACACTCCTCGTAAAAATCTTAAAAACATTATACTATCACAGTTTTTACGTGTCAATGGACCATTTGTGTGTCCTTGCTCTCCTTGACTTTAACATGACTTTAAAGTACAATACAACCAAATCATTGCCTCAGAGGTGAATCAATTGAAAACTGTTAGGGTTTTGTTTCCCTATATTGAAGCCGGTTATGGCCACATAATGCCGATGAAATCAATTGAACATAAATTTCGTGAGAAATACGGTGACAAGGTCGAAATCTTATCTTGTCATTTTTTATCGGACTCAAATGATGTTCATATGATCAGGTATGAAAATATGCTGAAAAATCAGGTCCGTTTGTCAAATTCGTTCATCCCCGCGGGCTATCTTCTGACGCTTGCCGATTCGCTTGTCGGACCCAGACTCGCCAATTTCGGTTCTGTGCGTTTGTTTTCGCCCATTGCCTACAAGAGAAGCCTACAGCGCATGGAAGAGATGAAACCGGATGTCGTCATAAGCACATACTGGGCCACAAACTATTATGCAGAGCATATGAAAAACAAGCCTCTGACTGTTCTGTTCTGCCCGGATGCGCATCTTTCGAATATTTACGGTTATCACAGCGACCTTTACCTCATAGGCATGCCAAAAGGATATGAGGAAGGACTGAAGAGAAAGATTTACAATGAGAACAATCTGAAACTTGTTCCGTTCCTTATAAGAGACGAAGCATTCAATGTTGAAACAGACAAGAAACTGATCAGACGTAAACTCGGTCTTCCCGAGAACAATTTCACAGTTTTGCTTGCAGAGGGCGGATACGGAATCGGAAAAATATATCAGACGTCAAAACTGCTTGTCAATGAACACTTCCCTTTGACGGTAATTGCGGTATGCGGAACAAACAATAAAGAACTCGAAAAAATGAAGTCGCTTGAAGTTTCAAAAGAAGTTACTTTCATGCCGGTTGGATTTGCAGACAACATGCTTGAACTTCAATCTGCATCCGATGTATTCTGCGGCAAAAGCGGCAACATTCTTGCTGAGCCGACATTTTTCGGGAACCTTTCAATTGTGACCCATTGTGCAAACACTGTTGAGCAGAAGATTGCAGATCACTACATCAATGTGGTTGGAAGCGCCATCAAGGAGTTTTCTCCGAAAAAAGTCGTACAGCTTATAAGACAGTTTGCTCAGGACGAATCGCTGCTTGAGCCTTACAGAAAGGCTGCGGCAGATTATCACGACAATTTCGGACCCGAAAAAGCAGTTGACGTAATCTGGGATAAGATCGTCGAGAAATATCCTGAACTAAACAAGTAACACTTTACATTCACTTAAGGAAAAGACATTTTCACTATGGGCTATTATCAGATAATGCAACTGGTGATGAGCATATTATTTGCAATACTGGGAGCAGTAATGTTCCACTTCGCCATATTTGCAGTTGTCGGCATTTTTTGCAACAAAAAATATCCGAAAACAGAAAAAATCAACAAGTACGGAATCATCATTCCTGCCAGAAACGAAGAAGCGGTGGTGGCCGGCCTGATCGAGAGCGTTCAGAAGAACAACTACCCTCAGGACAAGCTCCAGATTTTTGTCATCGCACACAACTGTCATGACAGAACCGCAGAAATAGCACGCATGCACGGAGCAACCGTATATGAGTACAACAATCCCGAAGAAAACACCATGGGATTTGCATTCAAATACCTTTTCTCATGCATTGAGCGCGATTACGGATCACAGAACTACGATGGTTTCTTTTTGTTCAATGCGGACAACATACTGGATAAGGACTACATATCCAACATGAATGACGCGTTTGAATACTACAACCACGACTCAGTTATTACATCTTTCAGAAATTCCAAGAATTTCGGAACAAATCTTATTTCAGGCCTGTATGGTCTGTATTTCACAATCGGGTGCAGACTTGAGAGCCGCGGACGTACGGTGCTCGGCTGCTCTACCCGTGTTCAGGGAACCGGGTATCTCATCAATTCAAACCTCGTCAAAAAAGGATGGCCTTACGTCTCTCTTACCGAGGACTGGGAGTTCTCAGCAGACCAGATTCTTTATGACAACAAAATCGCGTATTGCGACGCCGCTGTATTCTACGACGAGCAGCCTACAACCCTTAAGATAACATGGAGACAGAGGGTACGCTGGTCAAGGGGTCACCTTCTCGTCTTTTATGCACGTTTCATAGAACTGGTAAAGAAGCTGTTCAGGAAAGATACCAAACACAGGGTGTCCCTGTATGACATAACAGTTCAGATGCTTCCTTCCCCTCTGATATTTTTTGTTCTCAACATTCTCCAGATTGTCCTTTCTCTAACCGCCCCTCTCATTGACAAGAGTGTGACGTTCCATTATGTACTGTTTGGAGACTCCATGAATTTCTTTACTTCTCAGGGAATGCTGTTTTCCCTGTCAAGGTCAAGCACTTCCTGAGGCATCTTGCTTCCTGCGACATGGACGAT
>CADAXH010000096.1 GCA_902791785.1 uncultured Ruminococcus sp.
TATTATATCACATTTATTATTAATTGTGTTACAGATTGTTACAAAAAAAACAAGACACCGGAATTTTCGGTGTCCGTCATATTGTGTTTTATACATTTTCCAGATATCTTACTTCTTTTCCGTGAGCAATTGCATACTCTATTTCGGATTTTGTGCTGCTTCCTATGTATCCCCCGACATTGATTACGAATATTTCATCGCTCATGTCGATTTTTCTCTTGTGAATATCGTCCAGCATCGCCTTGGTCTCTTCGTTGAGGGCCTCAGAGTCTCCCGAGTGACCGAAAAGGCCGACTGTTATGACTATATTTCCCTGCAGCGTCAGATTTTTCTGGGCCTCTATGAACTGATCCTTGAAGCGTGTGCTTCCGCACAGTGTTATTACTTTGTATTTACCTACCACTTGTCTTAAGCCTTTCCCTGAAAGTATTCATCCCGGAACCTACGTCAAAATGATATTCCGCGATTCCAAGATCAAGTTCCGTCAATGGGCCTTTTCCGGCGCTTGACACAACTCCGTTGTCCTTGTATTCAAAATAGAATTTCTGCTGATTGATTGCCGTCGGGGCCAGACTTGCAAAATACACTCCCTGCCTGAACCAGTCGGGAGAACTGTCTGTTACGTTTGAGAGTTCGTTCAGAGGTTTGGATCTGTGCTCTACTCCCTGAGTAGATCCCACTCCGACAGATATTACAAGATATAGTTTGTCTCCTTCTTTAACCAGTGTCTTGACTTTCTTTTTGTTGAAAGTCAGGGCAACCCAGCATGTGTTGAGTCCGAGCTGCTGAGCAAGAATGACAAGTTCTTCTCCGTAGTATCCTATCTCTTTGTCCATTCCTTCCGGTCCGGCCATAACTATGTAGTTATTTACACCGCTGAAGTTCCCGTAGTGTGCAAGAATTCCTTTGAACCCTTCCGGGTCGTTCTGAACCAGCTGAATGCCTAGTCCTGTTTCTGAATTAATGTCATCTATTTTTGCCCTGATTTCATCAGCGATTCTGTCTTTTATTGCTATGTTCATGTACCTTCTGACAGAATGCCTGTTCATGATTGCTTCTGTTATTTCCATTGATACCATGCTCCAATACAAAAATTGTACAATCGTACAAAAAGTATTGTACATGTTTTTTTCAGAATGTCAACAGAAATCGGTGCCGCCCATTTTCCGGTACGGCACCGACTGCATGAAGAACTTATCAATTGAATTCTACAAATGTAATTTCGATATCCACCTGCTCGCAGTCTTCGAGATAGCTTGCAAAGTCATATGTGACTCTTGAACCGAACTTTGTCTCATAATTCGAGATGTCCGCTGTCGGTCTGAGCACTGTCAGTGTGACTGTGTCGCCGACTGAATATTTGGCAAGTATAGCTTTCAGGCTTGTATATGTGATGTTCTGACCATTGATCTTGTAAAGAATGTCGCCTTTTCTGACGTCTGTTCC
This sequence comes from uncultured Ruminococcus sp., assembly GCA_902791785.1. GTDB lineage: Bacteria > Bacillota > Clostridia > Oscillospirales > CAG-272 > CAG-841. The sequence continues at coordinate 1,447 of CADAXH010000096.1, forward strand.
GTCACATGAACCACCTTCGGTGATTGTTGAAACCTGGAACAATCCGTAATATGCATACAGATAATACTCTGTTGATGTTGTATCGGCTCTTGATGAAACAAGTCCAAATTTAGCTCTTCCGGTCACATATCCGTAAGTCTGCAAATCCTTGATTGCGCTTACCACCTTGTTTGAAGGTATTGCATATCCGACTCCGTCAACGAGTGTTCCTCCGGTCTTTGCATTTACCATGCCTATGAGCTGACCCTGTTCATTGAAGAGTCCGCCGCCCGAGTTGCCCTGGTTGATTGCTGCATCGACCTGGATTACTTTTGTTGCTATATCGTCAAGAACAAATGTTCCGTTTACATTGGAAACTATTCCCGATGTGATTGTGATACCGTTTCCGAGTGCGTTTCCTATTACTACTACTCCGTCACCCATCTCAACCTTGTTTGAATCTGCAATTTCAACCGGAACGCAGTCCTCTTTTTCAATCTTGATCATTGCAACGTCAGCTACTTCGTCACCGAATACATATGTTGCTGAATATTCCGTATTGTCATAGAAGATTACATTGATTGAAGTGCATGTCTCGTTTGCAACGTGATAGTTTGTAATAATGTATCCGTCCTTTGAAATGACCACGCCGCTTCCTGCACCAGATCCTGTGGATGTGGTTATCCTGATGCATACAACGGATGAAGATACCTTTTTGAATATCTTTGAAGGTGTCAGTGAATCTCCTTCGTCAGGAGTTGTTGTTATATCCACCAGAGTTGCGCCTGTTGTAACTGTCTGCACATCCTTGGTTGTAACAGTAGACTCGGTTCCGGAGGTCTCTACGACTCCCTGAGCTGCCGTCGTTTCAATTCTGGATGTTGTTGTGGTCTGGTTTGAATTATTATTCACTGTTGAGAGTATAGCGCTTGCACCGATTCCGGCAATGAGAGAAACCATTATGCATAAAGCAACAAGCCATCCTATTGTCTTCTTTGTGACAGAAGGATCTTTTTTCTTCTCTTCTTTTTCCGTATATTCACCGCGCTCGCGTCTCTGCTGCTCGTAAAAATCTTCAGTGCTCTGCCATCCTTCGTACCTGTTTTCAAGATGGTTGTATTCGTCTATATCTTCGTCACTGCTCTTGTTGTCGTCTGAAGAATAGCTGCTGTCATCGTTTTCAGTCTTTTTTTCTTCTTCATTCAAGTCTTCATTCTGTTCTTTGTCATTATCTTCAGACTGTCTGTTATCCTGATCGTCGAATCTGTCGTCGTCGTAAAACATATATTTGCCTCCTTGTCGCCTTTCAGGTTATGTAATGTATAATACAACCCAATTATTAACAAATATTGAACGCATTTTGAAAAAAATAATAAATTTTCTGCCTTTTTTGAAAAAAAACTAACTTATTTCGAAAAATTGTGATATAATATTATTGAAAAATGAAGGGAAAGGAGCAGCAAACGGCATGACGCACAAGCAATTTGACATTTTTAAAAACATTCCGACAATCGAAACAGACAGACTCAGGCTGAGAAAGATTGTAACGACGGATCTGGATGTCTTATATGAAGGTGCAAGCCGCCCCCTTGTTTCCGAATACCTTCTGTGGGAGCCTCACCCTTCAGTTGAGCACACAAAAGAATACTTGCGTGCAATAAAGAAGGAATATTCCAAAAAGAGGTTCTACGACTGGGCAATAGCCCTGAAAGAATCGAATAAAATGATAGGGACATGCGGATTTACGACTATAAGGTTTGAAGAAAACACGGCTGACGTCGGATATGTATTGAGCGATTTGTACTGGAAAAACGGATATGCGTCGGAAGCGATGACGGAAGTATTGAAATATGGGTTCTATACTCTGAATCTTGATTCACTGTCTGCAAGGATAATGAGCGAGAATTCAGCCAGCATTCATCTGGCAGAAAAAATGCATTTTGCACCGGATTATACTAAAACTGAAAAAGTTCAAATCAAGGGCAGATACGCAACAGTTTTGACATATGTGTTGAGTAAGTCCTCATATTTTTCCAATTTTGTTATATGTTGACCCTTTGCCCGGAGTGTTCGCAAGGCGTAAGCGACCAGGCTCTGTTCTGTCCTCACTGCGGATATCCTTTAAAGAAATCTTCATCAGAAAACAAAAAGCATCCAAAACTTCCGAGCCGTTTCGGTCAGATAAGCAAGATCAACAATCCGAATCTCCAAAAGCCCTACAGAGTCATGATCTCCGTAAAATCCGCAACTTCAAACAGATCCCGCACAGTTCCTTTGAAACCGGTATCGTATTTTAAGACTTACCACGAGGCATTTGCAGCCCTTGTTGAATACAACCGCAATCCTGACGGTTACGTGAATACGTATGTAACATTTGAAGAGCTTTACAAAAGCTGGCTTTCAAGGCAGGCGGATATGTCCACGAGCCTTCGTCACAGAATACAGTCTGCGTGGAATTATTCAAGCGGGCTCTACACTTATCCGGTTGTGAGCATAAAGATCAAGACGCTCCGTTCATATATTGAAAACTGCAAGGCGCCACTGTCAATAAAACCTGTAATGAAGCAGCTGTACAATCAACTTTTCGACTTTGCCATAGAAGACGACATAATAGACAAAAACCCCGCCAGATCATTTGTACTGAACAAAAATATTAAAAAGCAGATAAACGAGAACAAAAAGATCCACATTCCCTTTTCAGACGTCGAGATGACCATTTTGTGGAGCAATATCCACAAAAACTGGGTGATTGACATGATTCTCGTCCAGTGCTACAGCGGATGGAGACCGACTGAACTCTGTGAACTGAAAACCGAAAACATAGATTTCAAATCCGGGATTATGATCGGAGGAATGAAGACAAAAGCGGGCAAAAACCGCATTGTTCCCATTCACGACAGGATTCTGAAGATAATCCAGTACTATTACGACCCGAATTCCAGTTATCTGTTTACACACAAAGGCAAACAGATTTCATATGACCTGTACAGAGAACACTTTCTGCACGTAATGGAAGGTCTGAAGTTCAATATAAACCACAAACCCCATGACGGAAGAGTCCAGTTTGTCACCTGTGCAAAGAAATACGATATGAATGAATATGCCATCAAGTACATAGTCGGACACAATATTTCAGATCTCACGGAACGTGTTTATACAAGGCGCAGCATAGAATGGCTTAAGAATGAGATAGCCAAACTGCCTTAAAATTGTACGAATAGTGTAGGAAAGAAAATACATTAACTAACTGAAAATGTTTGATTACCCAGCAATATCAGACATTTTCAGTTTTTTTATTATGCGTTTTTTGTAACATGTGTTAAATGCGAAATATATGAACAAGCGCGCAAAACAAAATGAAATATATAGAAAATCGCGGTTTCAAAGCAATAATTGCTCCGAAATTGTTTATATTTGCATAAAACAACTTATGATGATAATAACTGGGAATACTCGTTTATTGAGTATGCTGCTCAGAAAGGTATCATCGACGAAATTTTCTGGAACAACACAAAGACAGCAGACCCGGACTACGAGCTCTGCTACGGTGAAGCAGCTTACCTGCTCGCTAACGTAATGAACTACACAGCAACTGATCAGACTCCTGCTGGCGACCTCATCCTCACATGGGATGGCGTTAACCTCGGTGATGTTTTTGCTAACTCAAGAATAGGCAAGTTCAAAGTAACAGCTATCGTTACAGAACTCGACTATGAATGGGACGATCAGGATAATGACGTAAGTGGTTACGTTGTTGGTTTTGGTGTTA
>CADAXH010000097.1 GCA_902791785.1 uncultured Ruminococcus sp.
CCATGATAGAGCGCAGCGTCATCTATTACAAGGAAAAAGGATTTGAGAACATAAGCAGTTTTGCGTGTTATCTCGGAAAAGACTATGACGAGCTGTACGGGGACTTCGGTCCGGCAAAACTCTGAAAAAAAAGCATAACAAAAGTCCGATTGCATCATGCTTTCGGACTCTTTTTGTATTATTTGGAAATCAGTTCCTGACAGATTTGTAAGATGTGCAGTTCAATTTAGCCTTGCCGGTTATAAAATAACTGCAGGTTTCTTTGTATTTGCATGTCTGACACAGCAGTCTGGAACTTGCCGCCGCCTGAGCATAGGCAATTTCGTTCGCAGCCTTCTCGTTCCGTTCCGTTTCGCGGTTGTGACGTTCAAGTTCTGCGTTTCTTTCATCCGCTTCATATGCCTGACGTTTTGCATATTCGGTTTTTTCGCGCTCAAGTCTGGCCATCTCTTCGTTGTGCCTTTCCAGCTCCCATTGTCTGTCGCGCGCTTCTCTCCGGCGGTTCTCTTCCTCGCCTTCTCTCCTTACGTCTTCGTGGAACAGCTGAATTGATTCCTTCAGACTCTCCGCCCTTCCGCGGTTTATATTGTCATAAATTCTCTTTAAGTCTGAATAGGAATACTCGTCAGGGTCAAACAATATCCGGGAATCAACGGGCGGCAAAGCATGGACTTCTTCATTGATAACAGCAATCTTGTCGTCAATTTCCTGAATCTTTCTGCTGTATTCTTCAATGCTCTCCTGCTCAATTCTGGCTGCAGTCTGAATGTAATCATTAAAGTAGCGTTCTTTTGCTTTTTCCCTGATCCTGTCGAACTCGTTCTTTTTGTCGTTGTAGACTGCCTGTTCCTTCTTGTATTCGCTTACTCTCTCGTCGTATTCTTTTTTCTTCAGTTCATATAATCTGTTGTATTCTTCCAGTTCCTTCGGATACTCATTTGAATTGTACGCCGCAGCCGCAGCTTTGTCCTTGAAAAACTTCGGCAGTTTGAGCAGAAGCGGAATATACCTGAATCCCTGTATGACACCTTTTGGCTCTAAGGCTTCGTATTTTTCTCCCAGAAAAACCCAGATTAAAAACCATGAAAAAACATATACCGGCATTATGAGATAGTAACCGTTTCCGATATCGCTTGCAGCGGCGATGATATACAGTACAATCAGTGCTACAAGCCTGATTGAACGGTATATCCATACGTACCTGTAGTCGAGCTTGACCTTCTTCTTTTCCGGTCTGCCTTCAGGCGGGACGAAACTCCCGGGATCCATGGGCTCTTCTGCGTCAAAATAATTGATTCCAAGCTCTTTGCAGGAGATATATGCCATTTCTTCCCGCTTTTCTTCAATCAGGTCGTTTTTGTTTACCGGATAGTCTAAATTTTTCTTCTGATCCAGGAGATCCTGAATCCTCTTTTTGGGCTCCAGCAGATCCCTGAGTCTGGAGCATACATCCGTGATATTATCCAATTCAATACCTCATGACAATGAATATATTCAAAACCGGAGAAAAGGCATTCCTTTTCCCCGGCAAAAAACTCTGCTTATTTCTTGAGTATTTTTTTCAGAACTGCAAGAACAAATGCAAAGAAAGCATAAATTGCACAGTGGAAAAATCCATTTGCAAGTCCGTCCATAAATGCAAGGAATGAGTCGAACTGAATCGCATCTGCAATTGCTATTATAAAGTGGTACACAACCGCAAGAGCCGCAAGTCCGAGCATTACGATTATGGCGATGGGCAGAAATGCCACTAGTTTTTCAGGCAGCGAGCCTAGAAAATCGGTTTTGGGCTGTTTTTCCTGCTGAGTTTCCTGGGTCTGAACCTGATTCTGTTCCTGAGCCTGGTTGTTGTTCTCGTTTTCCATAGTTGTTCCCTCTCTGTAATCATTTGTTATTTTTTGGTTTTTCTTGCTCTGCGCAGATCCTTGATGAATTTCTTGTTTTCATACATGAGATCGTCCGCTCTTCTGAGAACGTCGTCCACGTATGAGCAGGACCTCCGTCTCTCTCCTCGTTTTCAAACACTTTGCTCCTCAGTTCCTGAAGCAGGTGTTCCCTGTTGTCGTAGTCCTCATTCTGAAGAACTGCTACAAATTCGTCTCCGCCCGTTCTGAATACGGAACTGTGTTTGAATATGTCACAGATCATCTTGCTCGCATTTTTCAGAAGCAGGTCGCCCTTGTCGTGGCCCTGAATGTCATTTGTTTTCTTGAGGCCGTTGACGTCGAACATGACGATTGCAAATTCCTTTTCGTCTCCGTTTTCGATATCCGTGTTGAGTTTGCGCTCGCAGATGTCGTAACCGGTACGGTTTCTGATTCCTGTGAGAATATCCGTCTGTGCAAGAGTCATAGTTGATTCAAGCTGTCTCTGCTGCTCCTGTCTTGAGCGGATTTCTGCATCCTTGTCGGCAATACCGACTATGAATGATTTAGGTTCTCCTTCGCCGTTTTTAACGATCTTTATTTCCATGTACTTGAAATCGTTCTCGGTTCCGGAGCGGAATGTAATGGAAAGGTTCTTCTTGTTTGTAAAATAGTCAATGAGATACTTCTTGTCCATCAGTTTTTCAATCAGCTGCGCATCCGAATTCTTAATGCGCTGCTTTATATACATATCCAGTACTTCCTGGTATGTCATTTTCTGAACTGCCGTTTTTAGTTCTTTGTCCGCATACTTTGGAAGGTTCGAGAAGGATATCATCTCAGTTTCAAGGTCGACATACAGTACGGTCGTATACTCGTCTGCCAGCACCTTGATTATATCTTCGTTTCTTCTTGAATTCTCGTCGTTAATGAACTTGAATGCTATGTCACGCATGACATAAAGAGCGAACAGATCGTCGCATCCGTCAACCTTGTACATGTATATGCTGTGTCTGTGCCAGGTGAGATAACCCATGGTCGAACGGGCTCTGAATGTAAGATCCACCGTGTCAATGCCGCTGTTGAACTTCTCTGTCAGGGTCTTAATGTCTGTCATTTCTTTGTATTCGTCGCGCTTTTCCACAACCTTTGAGTCATGGAACCATTTTGAATAGTCTGAGAATCTGATCGGAGGCTTGAATCCTCTGACGGACATGTCTACCTTGTATTCCTTCTCGTCAACAACTTCATACAGGTCGGACGTTATAACGTCCTTAGACAGATCGATGTCAAAATATCCGAAGGCACAGTAATAGTTTGCCCTCTTGAAAATGTCAATTTTGTGATTCAGACGCTGAATTTCCGTGTCCGCTTTCTCTGTTTCCAGATCTCTTTCACTTGTTGTGACGATATATCCGTCGCTTCCGTTGTTGAATTTGATATTGGAAACTGAAGAATAAAACTTTCTTCCGTCAGGAGCATCGTAGGAAATGCTGCCGCTTTTGTTTCCGAGGAAAACCGGGCAGTCCGGACATGGCTTGTCCAATCCTCTTACAACCTTGTAGCAGTGTTCCCCGTCCTTCATGCATGGGAAAACCTGTTCAGATGCGTCATTATGATTGTTAATTACATAGTCCTTGTCAATTACAAATGCTAAATTGTTGAATTTTACGTAATCCATTGATTTAACTCCGTTTTATTTCTTGATTTGGATGTAACACACGCGCAACACGCCATGATAATTATATCACCATATTTCCGAAAATCAAATATTTGTATTATTTTTGTAATTTTTGTAAAAAAATATAACTCTTTTCAGAGCAGTAAAAAAGCAGGGGTTTTCCCTGCTCCGGTATGCTACACGTGAATTACTTTCTTTTCTTATATTTCGAAATAGTCTGACAAACCATTGCTGATTCTTGCTCTTATGGCATCGTCTGTAATACTGCTTATAGCAGGTGATCGAAGCCTAAGTGTATCAATTGTTCTGATTTGTTGAAACATCAAGATGCTGTCTTTGTCAAGACCTGTCTCTTCTTTTTTCAAAAACAACTCGGTTGGATATACCTTCGTTCCATTCTTATACGAAGAAAAAGGAATAATTGTACAAACCGGAAGATATGTATTTACAGCGTCATTTGAAGCGATTAGTACAGGACGAGTGCCTCTTTGTTCACTACCTTTTGTCGGATCAAGATCGACCAGGTATATTTCCCACTTTTTTACCACTGCCCGGAAACCTCCGATTCAATTCTGTCAAAATCGCGTTGAGATCCAAGTGTTCTTTCAAGAAAAGCCTTATCTTTTGCTGCTTCTGCCATCTTCTTGGCATAGAGCTCTCTGCGTTTTTCTTTTATCAGCATTTCAACCCCGAGATTAATTCCTTCCGTCATAGAAGAAATGACATTTTTCGAAACGAGCTCTTTCAATTCTTCAAAATTCACCAATGTAATATTAATAGTGCTTTTAACCATTGTGGAATTAGCCATTTTATATACCCTCCTCGTTGCTTTTCTATTTCCATTATATCACATTCCATCAATTAGTCAATACCATTTACCATATTTTTTGCCATACAATTACATGGCAACCAAAAATGTGTAAATGCGACAAAAAGCAGGGAAACTCCCTGCTCTCGTAATTTCTATTTCGTTTCTGTCTTTTTCTTTTTTGACGACACCACAAGAAAAACAGTGTATGCGACAAACAAAGCAAAGAATATGCCCATGGCAATGAAGCATCCGGTCAGACTTTTTGCGCTCATGTTCAGAAGAAGCAGCAGAGGCGCAACGGCAACCATGGCCGGAAACTGGGAAATAATGAAAATGCTGCTCGTCGGAGTCTCGTAATTGGGATCTGTTTCCCTTAGAAGTATCATACCGTTTGAAGCAGTGCCCGTGAGGGTTCCGAAGTTGACGAGAAATGCTTCGTGTTCAAATCCCTTGAAGCATCTTTTGCAGATCAGTCTGACATATATCGTAGTCACCACTGCACCCGCAGCAGACAGAGCCACTATCATCCATGCATATTTTGCAACGACATTTATGTCTATTGCAGCAACTCCGGCTATAATCATCATATCAAATGAGAAGCCCGAGATTCTGTCCATCTGGTAATTGTTTATGTATTTTCTCTTGACAACGTTCTTCTTTTCGAGCTTTCTCATCACAACCTTTATTATTGTTGCGAAGATAACGCCCCAGATGAAGTTGAATCCCCATGCGATGTCATTGAACAGCTTGACGCCTGTGACGTCGCTGAGCTTTGCAAACAGGAACATTATTCCGAAAGAAAAGGCATATGCGAGTGCGACGAGCGCTATCTGGATTGATGTCTTGTCAACCGACTCACTGTCCTCTATTTCGTTCTTATCTTCAAAGTCTTCCACTTTTCTTGTGGTAGTGGCAACTTTTTCCTGTATCTGGCCTTTTTTCTTGAATATGTTGATGTAGATAACGCCTACAACAGATGCCACTATAAAGCCTATAGAGGCTATTGTAAGGCCGAAGCTTCCGTTGCCGTCAAATCCGTACTCTCCGAAATTGATGTCCCATGTGAGCGCATTTCCGGGCCCCTGGCCAAAGCCGAGCGGAAGAATCACGCCCGCATCGTAGAACAGATTGGATCCCGCATAGAAGAATACAAGTGAGATGGCGATTCCGACAACGGCCTGAAGCATATATGTTCCGCCGGTCAGAAAACCGTTTTGAACAGAATGGAGACCGATGTCTTTTCTCTTCTCTTTTTCGACCGATTTCATGGTCATTGCAATGAATCCAACACCCAGTGCATGGTATGTGATAACCTGCATTATTCTTGCGTTGATGATTGAAGTTCCAGTCGTTTTTTCAACCGCAAGGTTTACAAGGAACAGCAGCAGTCCTCCGACCAAGGCACTTGGTATGAATGCTTTCCTGAGCAGAGGAATACTTCTTCTCAGAGCATTTCCGATCAGAAGGGCTATCATAAGAAGTCCTATGTTGACAACCACGCTCCATACGTCGGCGTATTGTGTTAAATCAAATTTCCACATTATTCATTGTCCTCTAAACAGTAGTATTTTTCAAGTCCGCTGTTTTTGAGTGGCGTTTCAAGCCTGTTGAAGGCAAAAACGTATTTGAGCGGATTGAATCTCTTGTTCCCCCTGATGACATAATCCGTGCCATCGTGAACAAATGTAACGTTTCTTCCTGAAATGACGGAAGCGGCAGTTATTCCGGACAAGTCGAACTCGTGCCCGCAGCATGTGAGAACAGTATCCGTCAGTGTGATGCTGCCCTTCCCGAGTTTTTTGCGCTTCTGGTAAGGAACGGCCTCAACAAGTCTTACGTCTTCGTCGCTGAAGATGACCTGCCCCGGCACAATTTCCATATCGCGGATCTTTTTCTTCTGATAGTCCCAGAAATCTATGAGTCTTTCAAACCCCGGAACACCGGAAAAATGCAGGTCTTCCCTGAATTCCGCTTTCATTCCGCACTTCAGGCAGTAAACATATTCGTTTTCTGAATACAGCGTTTCAAAACTGCCGCACTTCGGGCAGCAGAACAGCATTCTTTCAAGGTACTCGGCGCGCTTTCCGCTCCTGTACTTCTCTCCGCTCTCGCTGTCGAATACGCGGAGATTGTCCTTTATTTCACTGAACAGTTCTTCCTTGCTCATTTTGGAATACTGTTCATATGTGAGTACTTTTTTTATTTCACCGTAAAAACGGCCGCGTCTGTTTTTGTTCTTGAATCTCGGACTCACACCCGAACCGCCGTGAATGTTGTACAGTACAATTGAGGCGTGTGCGCTCTCAACAAACTGAGTGATCGCAGGAAAAATATAAAACTGAAACTCTGCATAATAGCGGTTCCCCTCGGGAAACAGCAAAATGGATATGCCATTTTCCAGCATCCTCTTCATTTTCATTGCGGCCCTGAAATCCGATACACCTTTTTTCTTCGGAATGAGTGAACAGTAATCGAAGAAACGGCCCCTGAGCTTTCCTGCAAAAATGTTGTCCGTAGCCACGGGATACACAGGCTTTACAAACGAAGGAAAAACACAGAACGGATCCTGATCGGTCTGGTGATTGCTCAGTACTACAATAGGTTTGCCCTTTTCTATTCTGTATTTGTCCTTGCACCTGTATCCAAGAAAAACGCGGGTATATATGAAAGACAGAAACCTTATGATCGGGTACAGAACCCTGTGGGACTGTCTTGCAAATCTTGTGTCTTTTGACATGAAACAAACCCTTTCTGAAAAGGATTGTGATTTTGTCCATGAAT
>CADAXH010000098.1 GCA_902791785.1 uncultured Ruminococcus sp.
ATACCAGCCCTTGAAAACATATCCGGCTTTTTCATTTGGAACTACTGAAGGGAAAAAGTCACCCACGGAGATTCCGAACAGCAAATACTTGGAGTCTGCTCCGACAAGTTTCAGTGTTGCCGCATCAGATTCTTTCACCCATTTTGCGTAGAGCACAAAATCTTCACACTCCTGCTGAGTAAATGACATGTCATATCTTTCAGTGAAATCTGCATCTTTATACCATCCTGCAAATACATATCCCTTTTTGTTCATCGGGAATTTGTAGGAAAGAAGCTCACCCGGTTTAACTTTTACTTCGTAGGATCTTTCCGTTTCTGTCATGTTCTTGTAGAGATAAACCACATAGTATCCTGTTCTTACAATCTTTGGAGTCTTGGTGTAATAGTTGTATATCTTGTATGAAGAACCCTTACTTCCCTCTGCAAACACTTTATAGAAATATTTAGTGTTTGAGTCCAGTCCCTCGAATGTTGCAGAAAACGTTCCGTCCTCATTGAGTTCGCACTCTATGAATGTACCGTTCTCTTTTGTCGGATCTGCATATTTTGAAACGATGAATCCGCAAGACGTGCAGTCTCCGCCGTTAAGGGAGATGATTCTTCCCTTCAGGACTGCGCTCGATTCGGTTATTTCTCCCGACTCGGCGACCACTGTCGGACCGACGTTTGCACATCCCTCGACTTTTATTCTCATCTCTGAGCCAAGTTCAGACTCAACCTTGATAATAATCTGGAAAGCTGCCGCATCATCGCCTTTGAGACGAGTATAACTGGTTCCGCTTATCGGGAAGACGTATGAACTGTTGCCCGAGTTGAATGTATAGCTCAACCCGTTCGGTGAGTTAGGAACAAATTTGAATCCGCTCGCTTTTGCTGAGAGTCCTGATGAACCCATTACGGCAACTCCCGGATCATGATTGCGTCCTGAACTGTTTATTCCGTTTCCGTAAGATCTGTATATTCCCTCATCTATATGCCAGATTACTATACCCATGTTGGACTCGCCTATGTTGTCAAACTGGGTGTTTTCGGAACTTGAATACCTGTTCTCAATAAGGTAGTACTCATTCGGATCCGGAGTGAGAATCTTGTATATGTTGTAAGGCTGATCAGCCTGTCTGTTGTACAAGGTGTAATACCCGTCCTCTGTGATTGTCTCATAATCATAAAGACCGAGTTCAATCATATTCCACGGATCAATATATGCAGCACCGTTTCCCCTGACTTTTTCAAATGAGTTCCATGAACCGCTGGACATCAGACTCATCGAGCCCGCGTATTCCCATTTGCCTCCGTCGGTTGTGTCATATAAGTCCGGAGCACCTATAAAATGTCCGAGTTCATGGGCCATGCATCCAATTGCAAGAATGATGCCTTCTCCATCTTCGCTCAAAGCCTGGTATTCTCCGACTCTTACAAATCCTCCGCTTCCTACTTTGACTCCATCTGTTGAGACTCCGCCGAATGAAGTGTAGTGCGCATGAACGGAGAAATAGCTTCTGTTGTTTATTCCGTCAGCTTTGGCGGCAGAATACTCTCCTCCTGCACAGACAAATGCCAGTGCAAGCTCGTTGTATGTCAGCACACCATTGCCGTCTTTGTCAAATTTTGAAAAATCCACGTATTTGGATGCCTCATTCAGTGCAGCTGCTCTTGAAGCTGAATCTTCAGAACCCTGGTTTCCGGTCTTTGCATACGGGTGCTTATGCGGAACAACAACCTGAACTATACCGTCATTTTCTGTACCGCCTTTGGTTTCGTCGACATATGTCTCCTCTGCAGGGTAGAACCAAAAATGATCCTCAGTCGCTTCTTTGTAAAAAGCCTTCATCGAAGATGTCTCTGCAAACAGCCTGTTGTACCATTCACTGTCGAGAGAATAGCTCCATTGCTCTCCGTAAAGAGGGCTTGTTTTATCATTGTGAAGCTTTGTCGGATTTGACGGATCATAGTCATCCACGCCATTGCCGTTGGCATCGAAAGAAATGATGATAACGAGCAGAGGTATAGGATCCAGGTATTTGTAATCGCTTGGCGCCTGATACACGGTTCCGTCATGATTGTCAAAAGCCATAACCATGCTCTTTTCATGGTCGGCTGCGGCAACCGGAACAATGACTGCAGCCATCATCAATGCTGCAATCAGAAAAGATAAAAACTTTTTTCTCATAAAATATTTGCTCCAATCAATAATTGTTAAGTCTGTTTCTGAAAATTCTTGCCACCGGGTTTTTAAGGTGATTGTCCAGATCAACCTGGTTTATAACAATATTTCCTTTTCCGTATTTTTTGACTGCACACGCATAAACCTGATGAACAGGATTCTGCCATGCGCTTCCCTTGTCACAGTTGCCCGAAAGAAGAACAGGGTCAAAGCCATCACACACAAATGTTGAATATATCAATGGCGTTATCATATCCTTTTTTTCGTCATACCAGAATCTGAAGTCGTTCTTTTCAAAACCATCAACCAGTCCGTGTCCGGTTTTAATTGAAACGAAATTCAATGGTCTCATTCCGCACGATTTGACTTTAACAAGGCTTCCTGCAATAACATATTCACCTGGTTCAAGCCCTGTTATTACAACAGTCTTTCCCTCTTTTGCTTCTCTTTCATACTCTTCTTTGTTGTTCAGATATTCTTTTCCTGATGCAAACAGGGCTTTTAATGGCTGTTCCGGTTCTGACGGAAACATTTCGAACTGTTCATCCGCATAATGAATTACAGCACCCTGAGAATCGGTCAGAATACATCTGCAGTTGAGTTTTTTTCTTTCATTTGCAACTATGGAAGGCACTGACAGTTTTCCCTGCAGAAATGCGGAATTCTCGCCATAATCAGCATCTTCCCTGGCGTAATACATAAGTTTTCCTGATTCGTCAGTAACCTCAAAAACGAGTTTGCTTTCCGGATAAACTGTATGTGTATCGTTGCAGACCCATACTTCAAACTCCGGATGCTCACCGGAAAAATATGTTTTCCTGTCGCTTCTCAAAGAAACCATCAGAGGAGTACATGCGTCCCTGTACGCAAAGAATGCAGGTTTTGGATTTCTTTCGCAGTCAACAATTGTCTTCATCCAGCCTGCCGGCCAGGCATCTATGAAAAGATGGATGGCATATGACGCCATAAGAGAATTCCTTCTGAATGATTCTGTCTGCAGTTTTGTTGCTTCTCTCTGGTATTCTCGGCTCGCTTCGACCCAGTCCTTGAGATTGTCCTGTCTGTCGTAAAAGAACGAATACATGTTTCCGCTCTGGGCTCCAAGTATATCCGAAGGAGTCCACTCTTTTTCACTGCCTTCCTTGGGAAGCCAGGAGACAGGATACCTTCTTATCATGAGTTCTTCAGGGTCCAGTCCTTCTGCCCCGAATTCTCCGCAGCCGCAATAGCTGTCCTCGGGCAAATCTAGCCAGTATCCTCTGTACATCTTTCCGAATTCAATTCCGTGCCCGTTGTACCACATTGTATATGTATGGTAGTCCGGAAGATCCGTTGACGGCGGATCGTAGTCGCCGTCTATATGCTTTATAACCCTGTCAGGATTGAGCAGTCTTACGGCTTTGTCGCACGCAATAAACAAATCTTCAAGTTCTTCACGGATAAAGTGTCTGTGCGGTTTTCCGCTGGCATTCGGGAAAGGCTCGTTAAGATAAGTCACCTGAATGACACTCGGATGACTTCTCACAAGTTTTTCCATATCTTCGGCCTGTCTGACAACCTCTGCAAATTTTGTTCTTCTCACATTTGTGAAAAGCGGCAGATCGGTCTGTACAAGCAGTCCAATCCTGTCACACATCTCATATATTTCTTTCTGTACCGGCCTCTGCGTCAGTCTCAGGAAATTCATGTTTGCAGCTTTTGCCATAAGCAGGTCGCTCAGCAATCTGTCAAAATCTCCGTTCATCACATCCTGCTGTTCAAATCCCATGGTGTTGGCACCACGGAGCCTCAGGCTGCGACCATTCAGGAAATACATTCCTTTTTTACCGTTTTCTTCCTTTTGCTCAAAGGTTCTCATGCCGAATGTGACACTTCGTTTGTCCCATTCCTGCTCTTCAAAAAACAGTTTTACAGTTGCTCTGTACAGATAAGGTGTATCCAAATCCCAGAGTTTTGCTTTCTTTATATGCATTCTGAAGCGCACAAGGTTTTCGCCCTTAAAAAACGACAGTTTCTGTGCCATCTTCATCTTTTCTTCATCGTTCAGCAAGTCTTCTGAAAGCGTTCTTCCGTCCGCACATTCCCTGAATGTGACAGGTTTGAATCTGACCTTCTGACTGACGGAATCGAAGTTGTCTCCGCGTACGGATATTTCAAGTTCTACATCTTCTTTTGGCCTGTAACTACAGTTGTACAGTTCGCACCACACTTCGCAGTCATCATTTTCCAGTGGTCTGACATACAAATCGGATATATAGAATTGTGATCTTCGTTCAAGATATACACCCTGGAAAATGCCCATGCCCGGAGGACAGTGATGCCATCCGAGTTCGGGATCATCACTTCCGGGGCCCGTTGCCGCATACATTTTGTCTCCTTCATATGTAACTCCTTCAAGAGGAGCACTGTGGCCGTTGTACGGATAGTCGTTTTCAACGACAACCAGAAGCGTGTTCTTTTTGTTTCTGACATATTCAGAAATATCAAACTCAAAATGTGAGAAAAAACCTTCATGAGCTCCGACAAAGTTGCCATTTACGTAAACCTGTGACTTGTAGTCAACTCCGTCAAAACAAAGCCAGAGAGTTTCGCCTCCCCAGGGTTTGTAAGCTGTGAAATCCGTCCTGTAATACTCGGTAACATTGCCTATTCTGGAATAATAGTGCGGAATCGTCACCTTTTCCCATTCGCCTTCTCCAGACAAAACTTTCAGAAGATTATTCCTGTCCTCGTTGGTCTGAACCCTGTAATCAAAAGAGGAAATATATCTTTTCCTTTTGACATTATCTTCGTGATAGATATTCTTCAAAAAAGGCGAATATTGTTTTTTCAGTCTTTCTATTTCCGATTCCAGTTCAGATTTTGAATCCATTTTTTTTGGAACCGGATATGGCTTTTTACCTGCAGATTCCTTCATGACAAATCTCTTGCCGTTGTCTTCAGCAGGCAAAACTGCCCTCAGTGGAATCCTGCTCTTAATTT
>CADAXH010000099.1 GCA_902791785.1 uncultured Ruminococcus sp.
GAGCGCACCAACAAAAAACACGCAAATTCAATAATTTTGCGTGTTTTTTGCATGTTTTTTTCGTCTTTTTTGCATATTATTTGCATATTTTCGGCTGTTTCAACATTCTTACAATCACTGTTTTCTTTTTCGAAGATCTTCAAGAAACATATCAACATTTCCGGTTTTCAGCACTCCCGGGTATTTTTCTTCAAATTCAATTAACGCTTTTTTGGTTTCCTTTTCGTTTTGTCTCACAAGCTTGTATACTTCCTCATAATTCCCTGCAGAGACTGTTTCGGTTATATATTCTTTTGCCCCTTTTGGATAATTTTCCCATGACCCGTAAAGATCTATAACTGCTCTTTCTATCATTTCAAAAGATATTGGATTTCCTCGCTTTTCATGCTCATTCAGTATTCCTATAATATCTGATAAATCATTCTTGTAATCATTCTTGTACTTTCTGAATGATCGAAGTTTCATTGCAATCAGATATTCCCCTGTTACGATTCTCACATTAAGAACCTGATTGAATGTTTTGTAAAAAGATGAGTATTGTATAAGTTTGCTGCTGTATGAATCTGTATTCTTGAAATCATCGTTCATCCAACCATTTGGCAGTTCAAAACGATCTCTTATGCGATTAATTGCATCTTTCATTGCTGACGATGCGTTCAAAATTGCGTCAATATCGGTGGTCATATCTCGAAAATCATAGTTTTCAATTACTGCTGCGCCACCTATCAGAATAATCTCAGCAGAACCTTTTCTGCCAACAAGTTTTTTGTATTCTTTCGAGAGCTCATTAAGGTAATAGTTCAAATTTTCCTTTTTCAGTATTTTTTCGTCGTCAGTTAACATTTCTCACATCGCTTTCTACGATATTAAATCGTATGAACTCAGGTATGGATTCCTCTATCGCCTGTTCTTTGATGCAGCTGTTGTTTGATACAGCTGCAGCTGCAATTATGCTTGAAGGATATATTGTATCTTTCAGTTTTGCTTTTCTAAGTTCACTGTAAGCATCACAAAGCGGAACATTATTGACCCTGCATATGTAATCAACCATTGCAAGCAAATACAGGCTTTCCGGATACCATGCCCTGTTGTAATATTTTGTAATCTCGTCCTTATCAATTGTGTCAATCAAAAAGTTCATATCGCCAAGTTCTTTCAACCTGTGACACACATTGCTTTTGAATAAATCAAATGCCGGGCGCATCAGCATAATTGGTTCCAACAATTCTTCCATTGTTACATCCAGTTCTTTTGCAAGCTTGTATACTGTGTCTGCCCCACATTTTTCAAGTCTTGTTTTTCCGTTGCAAATGTCGTTAAGTGTCATATATGGAATGCCACTGTTTTTGGCAATTCGGTACTTTGACAAATGCTTTTTTTCTATGATTTCATTAACATTCATATAATCACCTTCCAGATACATTATAACGGTATGCCGTTATAATGTCAACAAAAAAACAGCGCCTGTGTTTCTATAATTGAACCATTACAGAATCAGGCGGTGTTTTATAAAAAGCTTTTCACAATCTTTACTACTTCAAAAATTTTGCGTCATACTCCTGTTCGTTAAGCTTATATCCCTTGTGAATCAGAATATCCGCTTTAAGCGCAACCAGGTTTATATCAGTCTTTGTTATCTGGGCTATTCTTTCCGTGTCATATCCCTTGTACACATACTCCAGCATTTTTGCGTCAGAAATCAGAAGAGATGCAGCAAATATGTTTGCTTCATATTCTCTTCTGGTATTCATATCGTACAGTTCAAATTCCTGTATGAATGCCTTTTCTGCTTCAGTTCTGTGGAAAGTATCATGTCCAAGTTCATGTGCGCACACAATCATCTGCTTGTTTTCATCAAGAGTTGAATTGATGTATATGAACCTGTTGTTCAAAACCACAAGATACATTCCTTTTAATTTCTTGTAATCGTCCCTGTACTTGATATGAACTCCCTTTTGATTTGCAATCTTGAAAGGGTTCCTGGTTCCGTATTTTCTGGCAAATTCTTCTGCTGTTTTTGCTATCAGAAGCGCATTTGTCACTTTTTGTCTCCGTTTCTTCTGTAATATCTGTATCTGTTTTCGTTCTTGGATTCCCAGTATGCGTCCATAATTGATCTCATGACTGCATCCTTGTCTTCATCGTCAAGCGAACCGCCTGCAAAAAGACCGGATATCTGTCTTACGAGATTTTCAGCCTGGGCTCTTCCTCTTGATCCGTACATTTCCGTTGCATCGGCTACAAAATCTTCTTCTTCGCCTGTAAAATACAGTTTCTCTGTTCCGAATATTTCAGCCAGCTTGTAATATATTTCTCTTTTTCTCGGATATAATCCTTCTTTTTCATATCCGGTTATTGTTCTTGTAGTGACACCGAGTCTCTCTCCGAGTTCTCTCTGTGTCATTTTTTTGTTTGTTCTTTCTATTCTTACTTTCTCGCCGAATTTCATATTTTCCCCCAAAATTTAGAATTTTATTTTCACTTTCCCTATTGACAAGTGAATTTTAATTGCGTATAATGATAGCCGCAACACGAACACGCAATTCAATTTCGCATTAATCTTACAACATATTTCCTATGTTGTCAAGAGGTTTTTTCAGGAGAAAAACATGAGAACAATACTTCACTGCGACATGAACAATTTCTTTGCAAGTGTTGAATGTGCAATGAATCCGTCCATAAAAGGAAAGCCTGTGGCAGTTTGCGGCAGCGTGGAGGACCGGCACGGAATTGTACTTGCAAAAAACTATCTTGCAAAAGCATACAATGTCAAAACCGGTGATGCGGTGTGGCAGGCAAAACAAAAATGTCCGGACATTGTAATTGTAAATCCTCACTATGACCTGTATATGAGATATTCAAAGCTGGCGAAGAAAATATATAAGGAATATACAGACAAAGTGGAATCGTTCGGCATAGACGAGTGCTGGCTTGATGTGACAGGATGCCGGGACACGGATGGTGACGGAATAACAATTGCAAATATACTGAGGGAAAGAATCAAGTATGAACTCGGTCTAACCATATCCGTCGGCGTCTCCTTCAACAAAATATTTGCCAAGCTCGGTTCTGACTTGAAAAAGCCGGATGCCGTAACCGCAATACCAAGTGAAACTTTCAAAGAGCAGATATGGCCTCTTCCTGCAGATTCTCTTTTGGGGGTCGGAAGAAAAACATCCAGAATCCTGAGTTATCTTGGAATTGAGACCATAGGTCAGCTGGCCGCATGTCCAGACGAAGTACTGAAGAAAAAACTCGGAGTATGCGGAATAAATCTGAAGGCTTACGCAAACGGCCTGGACAATTCGCCCGTGACGCAGTCTGACTATGTTTTCCCCGTTAAAAGTATAGGCTGCGGACTGACTTTCAAACAGGATTTAAAGAACAACCGTGATGCTGAGGTTGCAATTTCAAAACTGTGCGAAAAGTTTGGATCAAGACTGAGGGAAATCAAGAAAAATGCAAAAGGCATATCTGTTGTTGTAAGAGACAACAATCTGAACTGGAAAGAGTGGCAGACTTCCCTTCCGTATCCGTCATCTTCTCCAAGAACCATTGCAGACGCAGCAACAAAGCTTTTTTTGTCCAAATATTCTTGGTCCGCTCCAATAAGATCCATAACAGTCAGGGCAATTCGACTTGTATCTGAAGACGAACCTGTTCAGATCAGTTTTTTCAATGAGATTCAAACCGAAATCAGGAACACGAAACTTGATTCCGCAATGGAGACATTAAAAAACAGATTCGGAAACGGCATAATCAAACCGGCTTCATTTCTGGATATGAGTTATCTTCCGGAGAGCGTGGTATTTTCTTCACTCCCTCCGGCACCAAACCAATATGTTTAAAAAGGAGAAAAATCTATGTGTAAAAAACTTTATGTAAGAGTAACAGCGTCTTTCAGTCCTGATGGCGGTGTAATACCAAAATCTTTTTATTGGATTGACGGACACGAGTACCACATTGACAGAGTCACTGATGTAAGATCAGCCGCATCGACAAAAGTCGGAGGCTGCGGATTGCGATACACAATATCCGTCGGAGGAAAATCGTCATACATCTTCAGAGAAGACGACAAATGGTTTGTCGAAGCAAGAGAATGCTGAAAAAAGCCCGGATAAAAACCCGGGCATGTGCACTATTTCAATATTATCTCTGCTTCTATTTTGTCGTCTCCACTTGAAGAAGGAAGCACTTCTCCGATTTCATCGGCTTTGATTGTTCCCTTTACAGGTCCTCTTATACTGTCGATTCTGCCTCTGATGTCGGCATCGACGGAACTCTTTTCAAATGAGAAATCACAACCATGCATCTCGCAGTTTTTAAGCACAAGACTGTCGCAGTAACAAAACGGCTGTGTACCTGTAATCGAGCAATTATCAAACTCCGCAAAACTTGAATACCATGCAATGTATTCACTTGAAATGCTGCTGTCTTTAATCTTTACATTTTTACTGTTCCAGAAAGCATCTTTTGTCTCAACCGTGCAGTTTTCAAGCACGCAGTTTTCTGTATATTGGAAAATGTATTTTGCCTTAATTTCGCAGTTGATCAAGTGAACATTCCTGGACATCAGGAACGGATAAACGGATTCAATTCTTGAATTCTTTATAATGACGTTTTTGCAGTTCCAGACAAACTCGTCTGAGACAATGTCACAATTTTCAATAACTACATTATTGCAGTCCCTGAATACTTTAATGCCGTGAAGGATACTGTCTTTTACTACAATATTCTCGTCGTACCACAGAGCGGCCCTGCACTTTTCTGTCATCTCAGAGTTTGTAATAACTGTGTCTTTTGAATGCCAGACGGGGTATCTCAAATCAAAGAAACATCCACTGACACTGATATTGTGTGTTTCTTTGAGGGCTGATTCTCCGTCTTCCGGACCTTCAAATCTGCAGTTTACAACTTCAGCATCTGAAATGCCGTAAAGCGCTCTCTCTTCTCCTGTTGATATATTTTTATATTCTTTTTTCATATATTCCCCACAATTTTTGTATGTATTAGAATTATATGGGAAAACCAAATATAAATCAACATCGTATTCATTAATTGTTCTTGCAATTTTGTGGTTCTTGACCTAATTAAATAAAATATATATAATAGAGGTGTAAAAAATATGAATTTTCAAAAAGACATACAAAGAAAGGAATCAGTTATGCCATTCAAATTTAATATTACTAAAAATTTGGGAGTTTTATCCGAGACCGCTTCCGGATACAAGAAAGAACTCAATCTTGTAAGCTGGAACGGAAATGAGCCTAAATATGACATCCGCGTTTGGGATGCTGCTCATGAAAAACCGGGTAAAGGTGTTACTCTGAGTGAAGAAGAAGTCGAAATTTTAAAAGACTTGCTTGCGAAGAAGGACTGATAACAAAAGAGCCGAGGTCGTTTGATCTCGGCATTGTTATATCTGTTTTGGCGTTATTCTTTTCGGAAACTTGATTTTTTTGGCACTTTCC
>CADAXH010000100.1 GCA_902791785.1 uncultured Ruminococcus sp.
GTCTGCACCATTTAAAGAAAATTGCAGACAATAAGAATCTCCATTATCAGCAACCCATACCCGACCATATCCGTAATAGTCGTCCGGATCCAACATGTGAGGTGCGCCTATTATCTCATACACATCCACAAACGACATGCCTTTGTGGATTAATTCCATCTTTTCTTCAGTCGGTTGATGCATTATTGTTGGATCAATATCATAAAAATACTTGGTTGTTACCTGGGTTTCGTCTGTTTGTGTTGTGTCTAAAGAATCGGATTCTGTTTCTATTGTTTCTATAGAAGAATCAGCTGTCGCAGTTTCGGTTTGTGTAACCATTTCAGTTTCTTCATTTGTCGTCACGTTGTTGCCCGAATTATTGCAGGACACAAACAAAACCATTATGGCAATAATCAAAAGAGGAAGAATATACATTTTTTTCTTCATAATAAGCACCCCCCAATCTCAAAATGATTATATCACATCAATACTGCAATGAAAAGTCGTATAACAAAGACTATTTACAACACCAACAAAAAAATATAGAATAAGTAAAGAGTTAGTTGCGAAATCTATCATTTCAGATTGGAAGTATTTTTTGTGGAAACTATCATCGAATACTTTATAAGTATGATTGAAACACTTGCCGTAATGCTTGTTGTGGCTCTGTTTCTTGGAAGCGGAAAGTTATACAGCAAGTTTTTCGGAGAAAAAAGAAGCATCAAGTTTTCCATAATTGCCGGACTGTTCGGAGGATTGCTTGCAGTATACGGAAACCTCGCAGCTTTGAAGACAAGCGGAGGCGCCCTTGTTTCGGTAAGAGATATGGGACCGATGATTGCAGGATTTGCCGGAGGCCCTGTAGGAGGCGTAATAGCGGGCATTATTGCCGGAGTCCACAGATTCACAATGGGTGGAGTTACAGTGTACGCGTGCATGGTCGCAACATTTCTTATAGGGCTTGCATGCGGACTCATATCCAAATTCAGCAAACTCAAGCAAATGAAGCCTTGGCATTCACTTCTGATAGGCGCAGGCATGGAATTGTTCCATTTGGGAATGGTCCTGCTTATAGTGAGACCGTTTGAAACAGCAGTGCAGGTTGTAAGGGAAATGATAATTCCTTTTGTTCTCATCAACGCTGCCGGATTCACAATGATGATTGCATTCATTAATTACATGGAAAAACAGCGTGCGCTGCAGGCCGAAAGAAGCAAATTGCAGTCGGAACTCCATGTGGCAAGCACAATTCAGCACTCCCTGCTTCCGAAACTTTCGGATACTTACCCCGGAAGAGATGAGCTGGACGTTTATGCAACCATGATTCCGGCTAAAGCTGTAGGCGGAGACTTTTATGACGTATTCTTTGTCGACAACAACAGAATAGCATTTCTGATAGGAGATGTCTCCGGAAAAGGTATCCCCGCTGCCCTGTTCATGGCCAATGCAAAAACTGTCCTTCAGAACTGCATAAGGGATCTGCCGGACCTTACAAGTGCACTGTGCAAAGCAAACGATGTTTTGTGCGAAGGCAACGATGCTGAGATGTTTGTTACCATATGGGTCGGAATCCTGAATATAGAGACAGGTGAACTGAAGTTTTCGAGCTGCGGACACAACCCTCCGGTTCATATAAGCGGCAACAACGCAGAATTCATCCGAATCAAGAGCGGCTTTGTAATGGCAGGCATGGAAGACGTAATGTACAAAGAAAACACATGGCAGCTGAAAAAAGGTGACACAATACTCCTGTATACGGACGGTGTCGTTGAAGCTGAAACAAGGAATCATGAATTGTACGGAGAAGAAAGATTGCTTTCCTGTCTTACAAGTCTGAAAGATGCCAAGGCAGAAACTGTCGTAAATGAAGTCAAACAGAGTGTGGACAATTTCATAGATGGAAATGATCAGTTTGATGATCTGACAATGCTTTGCATAAAATACAAGTAAACAAATACCGTAGACCCCATAAAAAATCGGAGAGGCGTTTTAACCTCTCCGTAATTTTGTATGATTAAACTAATTTGATGAGAGCCATTTCAGCTGCATCTCCACGACGCGGGCCGAGCTTGTAAATAGCTGTATATCCACCATTTCTTTCAGCATACTGTGTAGCTACTTCGTCAAACAGCTTCTTAACTACATCCTCTTTTGTGATATAAGATAAAGCCTGACGGCGTGCAGCCAATGTGTTAGTCTTGCCGAGTGTAATCATTTTGTCAGCCATAATTCTGACTTCTTTGGCTCTTGAAAGTGTTGTCTCAACAGAGCCGTTCTCTATAAGGTATGTAACCATACCTCTGATCATAGATACCCTGGCAGCTGTTGGTCTGCCAAGTTTTCTAGTTCCGGACATACTGATTAATCCTCCTTTAAATATTTTGAAAAGGACCGGTTCACTTTACTCAATAACTTATTCGTCGTCTCTTCTGAGTGAGAGTCCGAGAGAATGAAGTTTAACATTAATCTCTTCAAGTGATTTCTTTCCAAGGTTTCTGAATTTCATCAGTTCTGCCTCGGTCTTGTTTGTCAAATCACCGACAGTATCGATGCTTGAACGCTTCAAGCTGTGATAGCTGCGCTGTGAAAGGTCAAGTTCTTCAATGGTCATCTCAAGTTCTTTATCCTTTGTTGATTCCTGAGCCTCAGCCATAAATTCAGCGTTCTTGGCTTCATCGGACAATTCAACAAAGAAGTTGAGGTGGTCGTTGAGTATCTTGGCACCCAATGAAACTGCTTCTTTAGCGGAAATAGTTCCATTTGTGAGAACATTTAATGTGAGTTTATCGTAATCGGTAATGTTCTTTACACGAGTGTTTTCAACTTTGTAGTTGACATTGTAAACAGGTGTAAAAATTGAATCAACGTATATTACGCCGAGTTGACCGGCGGAATAATCCTGTTTATTCTTTTCCTGTGAAACATAGCCGCGGCCGTGATCGAATGTAAGATCCATATGGAAATGTACACCGCTGCTGACTGTAGCAATATGAAGTTCAGGATTCAGAATATGGAGTTCATCGTCACTAACGATATCTCCGGCAGTTACTTCGCACGCACCGGTAACATCGATTGACACTGTCTTGGCGCTCTGAGAATGAAGCTGTGCAACAATACCCTTAACGTTGAGTACTATTTCACAAACGTCTTCCTTGACGCCCGGAACAGTTGAGATTTCGTGAAGAACGTCCTGTCCACCGCCGCTGATGCGGATGCTGACAACGGCAACGCCGTTGAGAGAGCTCAGAAGAACTCTGCGGAGAGCGTTTCCGAGTGTTGTGCCGAATCCTCTTTCAAGAGGCTCTACAACAAAAGATGCGCTTCTGCCGTCTTCGCTCTGGTCGACAATACTTATCTTCGGTTTTTCTATCATCTCTATCATTAATTATCCCTCCTGATATTTTAGTATTCGAAAATATTATGCGTACCGTGCATCTTGAATGCAAAACACAAACAAGCTGCACAATAAACACATTATTTTGAATACAACTCGACGATTGCCTGTTCGTTTACTGGAACGTCAATCTGATCTCTGGTCGGAAGTGCTGTTACTGTAGCTTTGCAGTTTTCTTTGTCTACATCAAGCCAGTTCGGAGCAATTCTGCCGTCTGTTGATTCGAGAATATCTTTATAAAGCTGATTTGTTTTGTATTTGTCTTTCAGCTGGATAACATCGCCTGCTTTTACGAGGTAAGAAGGAATGTTAACATTCTTGCCGTTTACTGTGAAATGTCCGAGTCCAACTACCTGACGAGCTTCTCTTCTGGTTCTGGCAAGATTCATTCTGAATACAACACTGTCAAGTCTTGATTCAAGTAAAATCAAAAGGTTTTCACCTGCCTGTCCACTCATGTTTGAAGCTTTTTCAAAATAGAGACGGAACTGTTTTTCAAGTACACCGTAAATGAATTTAGCTTTCTGTTTCTCTTTGAGCTGAATTCCGTATTCACTTGATTTCTTTGTGTTCTTTTTGGTCGTTCTGTTTGAAGCTTTCTTGTCGCTTCCGATGTATGCAGGTTCAAGACCAAGTGATCTGCATCTCTTAACAACTGGAACTCTGTCTATAGCCATATTGTTTGCCTCCGATTATACTCTTCTGATCTTTGGAGGTCTGCATCCGTTGTGAGCAACGGGTGTAACATCGCGGATCAGTGTAACCTGAAGACCCTGTGTTGCGAGAGCTCTGATTGCAGATTCTCTGCCCTGGCCGGGTCCTTTAACATAAACTTCAACTGTCTTCATGCCGTTATCAAAAGCGGTCTTAGCTGCTGCTTCTGCTGCAACCTGTGCTGCGAAAGCTGTAGACTTTCTTGCGCCTCTGTAACCGAGTTCACCAGCAGATGCCCAAGCAACTGCGTTGCCGTTTGTGTCAGTGATTGTTACGATTGTATTGTTGTAAGTAGCACGGATATGAGCTACGCCGTTTTCAACGACTCTGCGGTCGCGGCGTTTTTTAACTGTCTTTTTATCAGTTCTAGCCATTTTACTCTGTCACTCCTTATTTCTTCTTGTTAGCAATTGTCTTTGCTTTGCCTTTTCTGGTTCTGGCATTTGTTCTTGTTCTCTGTCCACGAACCGGAAGGCCTTTGAGATGTCTTGTTCCGCGGTAGCTTCCAATTTCAATAATTCTCTTTATATCCATTGATACTTCAGTACGGAGCGCACCTTCAACTTTGTGAGAATTTTCTATCTCATCACGAAGTTTTGAAACTTCTTCTTCTGTTAAATCCTTGCAGCGTGTATCAGGGTTAACACCTGTTTTTGCAAGAATCTGATTTGACGTTGTTCTACCGATTCCGTAGATGTATGTCAAACCGATTTCAACTCTTTTCTGGTTAGGTAATTCTACGCCAGCTATACGAGCCATATTCGTTTCCTCCTATTCTTAAGGGATCAGCCTTGTCTCTGCTTGTGTTTTGGGTTTTCACAGATAACCATTACATTTCCATGTCTCTTGATTATCTTGCATTTGCTGCACATTTTTTTGACGGAAGGTCTGACTTTCATATTATATCACCATTCCGGCACGATTCTAATATAGTTCATACGCAACTTCCCTGATATCTGGGCTGTTACTATATGTTTGTTTGGGAGTTCTACTTTGAATGTTGTATTCGGCAGAGCCTCTATAACTTTTCCTTCGAACTCAATGACGTCATCTTTTGGCATCTAATCCTCCGATTTGTATTACTCAACTTTAGTGAGCAATTCGGGTTCTCCATCAGTAATAACAATGGAATGTTCGTAGTGAGCAGCCAATGAACCATCACATGTAACAACCGTCCAGTCGTTAGACTGTGTTCTTACCCTGTATGAGCCCATTGTAATCATAGGTTCAACTGCTATCGTCATTCCCTCATAGAGTCTCGGGCCTCTTCCTCTGGTTCCGAAGTTTGGAACTTCAGGATCCTCGTGGAGGTCTTTTCCGACTCCGTGACCTACATACTGACGTACAACTCCATATCCTTTTGATTCAGCATATTCGCTCACGGCTGCCCCTATATCTCCGATTCTGCCGCCTGCTTTCGCCTGCGCTATACCGCGGAAAAAACTCTCCTTGGTCGCTTCGATAAGTTTCATTGCCGCATCGGACACCTTTCCTACCGGAAAAGTGTTTGCGCTGTCTCCTGTATAACCTTTGTACTCTGCACCGCAGTCTATCTTGACGATGTCTCCTTCGTGAAGGATTCTGTCAGGACTCGGTATTCCGTGGATTACTTCGTCGTTTATGCTTACGCACACTGCTCCGGGAAATCCGCCGTATCCGAGAAACGTCGGTCTACAGTTGCACTTTTCGATGTATTCGCGAATAACTCTGTCTATGTAAGCTGTAGAAACACCTTCTCTGATGTGGTCTCTTCCGACCAGGATTGCCTCTCCGGTAATCCTTCCGGCGATTCTCATCAAATCAAGCTGTTCATTGTTTTTGATTATGATCATTTGTTTCTGACCTTTTCTGTTTCGGCAAGAGTAAGTCTGGTTGTATCAGCCTTGAGCTCCTGTCCTTCTACTGTCACTAAGACACCTTTTTTTGCATAATAGTCAATCAGCGGTTCTGTCTGTTCATGATAAACATCCAGTCTGTGTTTGACAACCTCAGGGTCATCATCTTTTCTGATGAGAAGTTCACCGCCGCAAGCATCGCAAACGCCTTCAACCTTGGAAGGTGCTGATTCGATGTGATAGGATTTTCCGCAGTCTTTGCAGACGCGTCTTCCCGACATTCTCTTGATAATTCTCTCGTCTGAAACGTGAACGTTTATAACGAGGTCGAGCTTTACGCCCATTTTGTCAAGTGCTTCTGCCTGAGAAACATTTCTCGGGAAACCATCAAGGATGTAACCGTTTTTACAATCCTCCTGAGACAGTCTCTCATTTACAAGTCCTATTATAACTTCATCAGGAACAAGTGATCCCGAATCAACATATTTTTTGGCCAAAACA
>CADAXH010000101.1 GCA_902791785.1 uncultured Ruminococcus sp.
TACAGCATATATATTGAAAATGCCGATCATGAAAAAGGCATAAACGTTTGTGAGAAACACAGCGACTCCATTCTTTATGCGTATGAAGGCGAAATATACATGCTGAGCAATTCAAAGCTCTTCGCAATTCTTCAGGCATCAGGCACCTATGCAGAATACGTTGAAAGGTATATGACATTCAAATCAGTATTCGACGAGTGCACATATTATCAGACATACTCCAAAAAAATAACCAGAAACGGCAAGGATGTAACCGAGGTCTGCTATGAGGCTGACCCAAGCAATGAAGTGCTGGCTCAGGCGTCAAGTCTTGGCATCAAACCCGGTGACAAGCTTGTATCGGTATATTTTATAGACAATTCAACAAATCTTGTTGAAGAAGTTGATTACTACTACAAAAGCCAGACAAAAGACAATCAGCAGAGTCTGTTTATGAAGAGAGAATTCCTTTATCTGTCAAACAAAAAAGAAGTATTTTCTATTCTCCCTACTCTCGACAACACCTTTAGTGTTAACATTGTCTACAACCCAGGCAAAGAGATAGAATCGACTTCACATTATTCAATTCCGAAAGGATGTGCAATCGGCATAGACACAAACGGAAAAAACATATCATTCTTTGAGGATGCCGAGTGTACAGTACCATTTAATTTCAACACTTATTCCGCAAGCGGAAAGGACGAAGTTTTCATATATGCATTGTACAACTGATTTTTGAAAAAAAGTTGTTGACAATGTATTTTTGCTATGCTATAATCATGAACGCGTTCGAGAAAGAGTGCGCTTTTGCTGGTGTGGCTCAATGGCAGAGCAGCTGATTTGTAATCAGCAGGTTGTTGGTTCGACTCCGATCACCAGCTCCATCTGTGAGGCGACCAATCGGTTGCCTCACTAACAATATGGGAGCGTTCCCGAGTGGCCAAAGGGGACAGACTGTAAATCTGCTGTCTATCGACTTCGGTGGTCCGAATCCACCCGCTCCCACCAAAACAGCAATCCGCAGGGTTGCTGTTTTTTTCATCTTTGCGGAGGTTTTATGAAAACGACAAGATCATTTCCTTCATTTGTGGTTTCAAAAAAAGCTGCTGAATCCATAAAATCAGGGCACCCATGGGTATTTGAAGACGAAATCAGGGAAAGACCGGAAAATATAGATAACGGTTCTGTAGTAGACGTGCTGTCCGAAAAAGGAACATATCTGGGTTCAGGTCTTTTGAGCGAACACAGCAAAATCAGGATAAGAATTCTGTCAAACAATGCAAATGAATCATTTGACAACGATTTCTTTGCCCGCAGGATAAAGTATGCAGTTGACTACAGACTCGCCGTAATGAAAGACGACTTCTCTTCCTGCAGACTTGTTTTCGGAGAAGCTGACGGACTCCCCGGAGTCACAATAGATAAATATGAAAGCATTCTGGTCAGCCAGATTCTGTCATATGGCATGGAAAAAAGGAAAGATGTAATTTATTCTTCCATTTGTCGAAAACTGTCCGAATGTGGTATTTCGGTTAAAGGCGTTTATGAAAGAAGTGAATCAAACATCCGCTCTCTGGAAGGGCTCGACGCTCTTGACGGGTGGTATTCCAAAGATGATGACACTGAAGGAGTAATCCGGATTACCGAAAACGGAATCAAATACAATGTCGACGTTGAACACGGACAAAAAACCGGATTTTTCCTTGATCAGAAATACAATCGTCTTGCTGTGTCAAGACTTGCAGCCGGAAAAACCGTGCTTGACTGTTTTACTCACACAGGTTCTTTTGCGCTGAATGCGGCAAAAGGCGGGGCAGACAGAGTTACAGCAATCGATGTTTCTCAGGAAGCTGTAACCAATGCAATTGAAAATGCAAGAATTAATGGTCTTGATAACAAAATAGAATTCAGATGCGAAAATGTATTTGATACTCTTCCAAGACTTCTTGAAGAGCATGCAAAATATGATTTCATCATACTCGATCCGCCCGCTTTTACAAAGAGCAGAAAGACAATTCACGATGCCGAGAGAGGATATAAGGAAATCAACTTCAGAGCTATGAAAATCCTTCCGAGAGGCGGTTTTCTTGCCACATGCTCCTGTTCCCATTTCATGGATACAGACAGGTTTGTCAAAATGCTCAAGTCAGCAGCTTTCGATGCCGGAGTAAGCCTGAAACTCGTTGAACAAAGAAGACAGTCTCCCGATCATCCCACTCTTCTGAATGTTCCGGAAACAGATTACCTTAAATTCTTTATTTTCCAAATCAATTGACGTATGTGCTGCGGGCTGACGCAAATCTGCATCAGCCCGCAAAATGTTTCTATTCGGTTTCGGTAGTCTCTATTGGCGAGTAAACAACCCTGAACAGTTTTTCTCTGGAAATGGAACTCCAGTATATTCTCTTCAGATTTGCTTCATAACCTTCTATCTCAGGTGACTCAACATCGAGTACGGTTCCCGCCTCATATAGTGCTTTTCTGGTGGTGGCCGCCTCCGTTCCGTCGCTGTACACATACGTAATCGTAATCTCATACAAACGTATTTCAATCGGTTCAGCTGTAACCTTTGTGGTATCTGAAGGCTCAGTTTCCACAGTTGAAACATCATTTGAAGTAACAGTTTCAATAATTGCTGCAGTAGTGCTCTCGTCATCAGTTTCAATCAGAGCGGTTGTATCTTGCTGCAATATTGTTGTTGTCTCTGTTTTTTCAGCAAATGTTGTTATTTCCGAACTGCTGCTTGAGCACGAAGCAAAAACAATAACCACAGAAAGAATCACCACTATAAGTGTAATTAGTTTCTTCCCCATTCTTTCACCCTGCCGTACTTTGTCAAGATTTTCTTTTGAGTTCTTCCAGCTTCTTGTTGTTTTCTTCTATTTTCTTATTGTTTTCCTCAATTGACTTAAACAACTCTGAATATTCTTCGGGCGGCAGTTCCCTGTTTGCCTCGTAGAATTTTTTGCCTATTTCTTTGTATTTGTCGTTTATTGAATCTTTTAGCTGGTTGTTTTTTAATGATAGCGATGCCTTTTCCGATTCCGTGTTAATGGTTTTCGACAATTCTTCACCTGCTTTTTCGAAACTCTTCTTTACATCATCAAACAAGCCCATATCTTTTTCTCCTCTTCCCAATTTGTTTTTTCTGTGCGTCTTGAAAAAAACACAACAATTAACTAAAATTATCTTTGCTCACAGGATACCGGAGCAATTGCTTTTTTTGCATATATTTTTCTGTAGGTGAGCCTGCCTTCTATCCTTGTGCTCTCGAACAGCACTACTTCGTCTTTCATGGCTTTGCATGTTTTCAGTTCTTTGGACAGGTCGTCAAATATAATATTTCCCGGAATATGTACTTCTCTCGCTACTGTCATATGTGCTTTGAACGGCTTTTTGTCGTAATTAATTCCGTTGCTCTCCAGCGTATTTCTCACAGCCATGGCAAGCTTATCCAGTTCCGGATTCCGATCGACTTTCTGAACAAGAATGTCTTTGAAACATGTTATTCCGCTGACAGATACATTAACAGGCAAAAATTCCACAGAATTCAAAGCGTTTTTTACTGCGCCAAGCCTGCTCCTGTCTACTTCTCCAAGGAAAGCGAGTGTTATATGGTAATTGTCATTTCTTGAAAAATTGCCGGTTATTCCATTCCTTTTGAGCAGGGCTGCATTCTCTGAAAAAACAAGTTTTTCTTTTGGTGAAAAATCTATAGCAACAAACAGTCTCATAACTTCCCTCCGGGACATTATCATTTTAGCAAAATAACGTCAAAAATTCAACACAAAGGAATTCACAATCATGACCGAAAAATTGTATGATGCCGACAGTTTCTTATCTTCATTCGATGCAAAAGTGCTGTCTTGTGAAAAAACAGAAAAAGGATTTGAAATCACACTGGACAAAACCGCTTTTTTCCCCGAGAGCGGCGGTCAGTACGGAGACAGCGGCAAAATCGGCACCGCTGTAATAGTTCAGACATACTACAGGAATGATGAAATAGTTCACCTTTCTTCAGAACCGCTTGAGGTTAATTCTGTCGTTCACTGCGAACTGAATTTCGAAGAGCGCTTTATAAAAATGCAAAACCACACCGCCGAACATATTGTTTCGTCCTTAATACACAAAAAATATGGCTACGACAACGTGGGTTTTCATCTGTCAAAAGAATTCACAACCTGCGACTTCAATGGAATGCTGACAAAAGAACAGCTTTCCGAAATAGAGCAGCTTGCAAACAGAATTGTTTATATGAACACCCCGGTTCTCTGCTATTATCCAGATAAAGCGCTTCTTGAAAAATTAACCTACAGAAGCAAGGGAGAACTGGAGGGCGAAGTCAGGATAGTCGAAATCAAGGATGTTGACATGTGCGCCTGCTGCGCACCGCACGTAAAATATACCGGACAAATTGGCATAATCAAGATCGTAAGTTTCATAAAATACAAGAGCGGCATCCGGATCACCATGAAAAGCGGATATACTGCTTACGAGGACTATAAAAAGCGTTCCGAGCAGGATGAACAGCTGTCTGTATTACTGTCAGCACCTCAGTCGGATCTGCTCCCCGCTCTGAAAGAAAAACTCGATTCATTGGATCAGATAAAGGCTGAAGAATCAAGAATCAGGTATTCCATGTCGGAAATCATAGCATCAAATACCGCTAAAACAGACAGAAGCATTTGCAGATATGTTCAGTATTACGGAATTGACGATCTGAGAAAACTGTGCAATTTACTCCTTGAAAAAACTGAACAGCTGTGCGCTGTAATATCCGATTCAAGTGAGGGATATCTGTTCGTCTGCGGATCAAATAATTTCAACATGAGAAATCTGTCAAAAAAGATATCTTCAGATTTAAACGGAAAATGCGGAGGCTCTGATACTATGATAAGCGGAAAGCTGAACGCGGACAAGGAATATATTATCAAATATTTCGAAGAAGGACAGTTCAATGATTGATTTGCTGGAAATTGAAAAGCAGCTGCTGTTGCCACACATCAAAGAAAGCGGAG
>CADAXH010000102.1 GCA_902791785.1 uncultured Ruminococcus sp.
TGTAGATTAACAGATCAATCTTGATATTTTCGCGCAAGTAAATAATATAAGAACAGGCTTTAAACGGCCTGCTCTTTTGTTTGTCCGGGATTTCTATCTTGTGTTATTATTCCACCAATCTTTACAGGACGCTTTCTAGTGACAGAATTCCAAATAAGATAATTCTTCAAGATAAGTGAAAGCGTTTTTTTGCGAATCTTTTTTGTTCTTTGCAAGTTCTGACAAAGTGCGTATGGAAGAAACATTGGAGTATCTGTATAGTAATTCCTTGTCGCTGCAGATTCCCGCAAATAATACAACTCTGACATTTTTCTTTTGGGCAAGCCTGCATAAGATATCCACAGCTTTTCCGTTCAGACTCTGCCTGTCCAGAGATCCTTCTCCGGTTATAAGAACATCTGATTCGTCGAGCAATTCATCGATTTTCTGATGAGAAATGACTGCCTCTGCTCCGGATAATATTTTTGCTTTATCGAGAAGAACGAGAGGATAACAGATTCCTCCTCCTGCTCCTGTTCCCGGAATGTCACGCACGCTCTTTCCATATTTCTTTTCAAGAACATCTGCATAATTGGTCAGACCTGTTTCGAGCCTTTCAACCATGTCAGGGTCTGCTCCTTTCTGAGGACCGTATATCCTGCTCGCCCCATTCTCTCCAAGAAGAGGATTTGTAACATCGCTTGCAACTGTGATGGATATATCTTTGAGATTTTCATATGCAAAGGAAAAATCTGCATCACGGATACTGATCAGATTCCCGGCTCTTATGTCCATAATTTCTTTTCCGCTCTGGTCAAAGAATTTTGCACCGAGACACTGCATCATTCCGGCTCCGCCGTCATTTGACCCACTTCCGCCTACGCACAGCAGGATTTTTTTGTAACCGAGTTTTATTGCTTTTTCAATGAGCATCCCGACTCCGAATGTTGTGGACATCTCGGGATTTCTTTCTCCCTCTTTTACACCGTCAAGAGCAACAGCCTGAGCCATCTCAACAATTGCATAATCTTTCGTTATTCCTATATACCCATAATGCTTTTTGCCGATGGAAGATTTTGTCAGCACTCTGAGCCGCTCTTCCTTTTTGTCAGGGCTTCAAGCGTTCCTTCGCCTCCGTCAGCCATTGGACGGATGTGAATCACCGCATTTTTGTCAGCCTTCCTGATTCCCAGGCTGATTGCTTCACATGCTTCAGCCGAAGAAATACTGCCTTTGAACGAATCTGGTGAAATGAGATAGCGCATCTTTGCCTCCGTTTTTTTACTCAAAAAAAGAATACCACAAAAGAATTGTTTTGTCGATGAAGTTGTTGTATCTTTGGGAAGAAAAATAAGGTATAATGAATATGTAAAAAACAGCTGTGAAAGGGGAAACCTTGTGAAAAGAAGAAGCGAATCATTTTTCGGCATGCATTTCGATTTTCATGCAAAAAAGGATCAGGTCAATATAGGCAGCTTCTGCGATTATGAGACAATAGACAGACTGCTCAGGGAAGTAAAACCCGACTATGTTCAGTGCGACACAAAAGGACATGAGGGCATCAGCAGCTATCCCACAAAGACAGGGACGCGTGCTGATGAAATGAAGGGCGACATCCTTAAAATGTGGAGAGATGAAACAAAGAAGCATGACGTGGCTCTTTTTTCACACTATTCGGGCGTTTGGGACGCCGAAGCAATAACGCAGCATCCTGACTGGGGTGCAGTAAATGCTGACGGAAAGCCTGACGAAATGGCTGTTTCTGTATTTGGCCCTTATGTTGATGAACTTATGCTGCCGCAGCTGAGAGAGCTCGCTAAGGATTATGAAATGAACGGCGTGTGGGTGGACGGAGACTGCTGGGGTGCAGTCGAAGACTACAGCCACTGGGCTAGAGACGCATACAAGAGGGAAACGGGACTTGACCTTCCGAAAGAAGATGATCTGAAAGGAAGAGAAGATTACAGGAATTTCTGCCGAAGAGCTTTTCTGGAATATGTGAATCATTACTGCTCGGAAATACATAAGGATTATCCGGATTACCAGGTGGCGAGCAACTGGCTGTATACCGCATATGTTCCGGAACCGGAAACAGTCGGAGTAGATTTTGTGTCAGGAGATTATTCTCCATCGAACAGCCTTAACTCAGCCAGGTTTGAAGGAAGGGCAATGCAGAATCTCGAAAAGCCCTGGGATCTGATGTGCTGGGGATTCACGAGCAAGCCAAGGGTCAGCAAAGAGCTTGTCCAGCTGTGCGTGGAAGCGTCGGAAGTCATTTCTCTGGGTGGCGGTTTCTGCATATACAACCCTCAGCTTGTAGGTTCGGTTGAAAAACAGTACATCGGCAAATGGGCAAGACTGGCCAAGTTCTGCAGGGAAAGAGAAGAAACTTGCCACAAAGCAAAACCTGTGCACGAAGGAGCAATCATTTTCTCAAAACAGGCGTCGTACTGCTGCAAGAAATCCGTATTCAGAAGATGGAGTCCGGACAACAATAAATATGGTGAGGATATACGTGGAATTCTGACAGCTCTTCTCGACGCAGGTTATTCAACAGAAATCCTCCAGTCACACCAGTTCCTGAATCTGTCTGACGAAGAATTATCCGAGTTCGGTTTTTTTGTGATTAATGACCTTGAAACAATTGAAAACGAAATTAAGGAAAGACTTAAAAAGTATGTCAGGGGCGGAGGAGAAGTAATCGTCTGCGGCCCGGGTTCAGCAAAGGTGTTTGAAAAAGAACTTGGAGTAAAAGTCAGTTATACTCCGGACGGTGAAAAGTATGAGACATCGGTAGTATCCGGAGATATGTATGCTCCTCTGGTTTCAGAAGTTGCAGAAGTTACACCCGACGGGGCAGATGTTCTCGACTGGTATTATCTGTCCAAATTCAAAAAGAAAGACGAGAAGAATATTTTTTCAACGGTAAAAAGTGACGGAAAAGGCAAATGGATCGGAATATACCTGAGTTACTGCGAATACCAGTATGCAAGAAGTACGTCACTGAGAGACATCACGGATAACCTCGTGAAAATGAACTACCCGAGGAAAAAAGTGGAAATTGAAAATACCCATATCCCTGAAGTGATTCTCACAGAAAAAAACGGAAAACTCAATGTTAACCTGATAAACACAAGCGGGCCTCACGCTGACAGCAGATGCCTGAGTTATGACGAGATAACACCTCTTCACAATCTGCATATTTCCGTTGAGTATCCGCAATTGCCTGAGTCGGTCATTGAAATACCGTCGGGAAAACGTCTCAATTATGAATACAGAAACGGAAGGGTAGAACTTGTACTGGACAAACTTGAGATTCATTCAGTAATAACAATTGAATAGAACAAAACGATCCCGGCCTGAACAAAGCCGGGATTCGTACTATTCCTGATTGCTGACCGGAGATGTAAGATCGTCCGGTTTTTCTTCTTCTTTCTGTTTTTTCTCCTGCCTTTTTTTCTTTATTTTGCTGAAAGGCCATGTGAACAGTTTGAACAGATATATTCTTCCTATCGCTATAAGGTCCCATATCAGGAATAACAGTATTGCGGTTCCGATTGTCGCCAGTAAAAGCTGCCATGCTTCAAGGTGGCCGAAGCTTCTGTATCTGTTTTTAAGCCAGTTGACCCAGATCATGTCTCCGACGTGGAAGAGGTATACGCCGAATGTCGCCTTTCCCATGATACCGAGAACCTTGCGGACCGGTTTTGCATTTATTCGTACCTGAGCAAAGAAGCACAATAGACAGACTGCCATTATTACCATAAACGGAGAAATATATGACAGGGCCCTGTCCATGGATTTGTACAGAAGGTCCGAACTCTCGACTTTTCCGTTTGTGAGAAGATATGACCTCTGAAGGTCTATCGCCCATGAAGCTGTTGCGGACAGGAAGAAAAGTGGAATCGTAACATACCATTTGGCAAACTTAGGTATTCCGTGGATTCTGAAATATGAGCCGAAAACAAACAGTATTATGAGCCACATACCGGAGTATCCGCTGCTTGTGACAAACAGGTCTGATCCTCCAACGAAAGGCAGGCATGTAACAGTTACAAACAGGAATATCATGATGCATCTGTGCTGCTTTTCAGTCAGTTTCTCCAGACCTCTGTTGAGTATCGGCATCAGTGCAAAGAGCAGGATGTATGCGTTGAAATACCAGTATGCTTTAGTGGATACGGGGAAGAATGCTTCAATCCATGTGTCCCTTGTGACTGTGAACTGGGGAAGAAAGAAATGTGTTATTGCCGCAGGCACAGCAAGCCAGAAAACAACTTCCAGCCACATTGCCGCTATTTTCCTGAATTTGAACGTCTTTTCGGTGTTTACATATCCGGAAATGACGGCATAGCAGTTTACTGCGCAGTAGCCTATCGTCTTCAGGTAGTATGCCGAGTAATATGAGGCAGAACCTGAAGCGGCGCCTCCGAGAACACCGCCCTGTCCCGTCAGATGCAGCATGATTATCATAATCATGGAAACGCATCTGAATATTTCTATTCCGGGATTTCTCTCTTTTCTTTGCAATTGTTCCATATCTGACGTCTCCTTAATCTGTTACGTAAGTTAGACGGAATCATTAATCAAAAATCTTGTTTTCTCTGCAAGCCAATTATACCACAATGCCCCGACAGAGTCCATACGGGCAAAAACGTGGAAAATTGTTCACACTCTTTCGACAATAGTGTTCAAAATGAACTATGTTAATTGACAAAATAGAACAAAAGTGGTACACTTGGAGCATAATCATTCGGAGGTTTTTTATGAAAAAAATACTTGTAATTGCTTTATTGCTCCTTGGAATATGCTCTTCACTGCTCACAGGTTGCGGAAAGAAAGCCAACAGAGTTGTAATATACACGGCTGCAGAAGAAGAAAGAATAGAATATCTGCAGAAGGAACTGAATGCGAAGTTCCCGGAGTATGAGATAGTGTTCCAGTCAATCGGAACAGGTGCACTCGTATCCAAACTTCAGGCTGAAGGAAAGAGCACGGAGTGCGACATTTTCTATGAAAGATCTTTTCTTTGATCTGAAGGATTACGATTTCTCAATATATGACGCATCGGTGACCGAATATACAAAGAATCACCACAAATATGCAGTCAACGGAAAGACGGACGGAACAATCGTTGTCAACAAGAAGGTACTGAGCCAGAACGGATGCGATATTCCGAAGACTTATGAAGATCTTCTCAAACCCGAATACAAAGGCCTCATAACAATGCCCAGCCCGAAGAGCTCCGGAACAGGTTATGCTTTCTACAACGGTCTCGTCTCTTCAATGGGAGAAGAAGCAGCTCTTAAATATTTTGAAGCACTCGACAAGAATATGAAGGAGTACACAACATCGGGTTCTGCTCCCATCAAGGCTGTAAACAAGGGCGAAGTTGCAATCGGCGTCGGTCTGCTCTGGCAGTGCGTCGACTACGCAAACAAGAACAGCGACCTCGAAGTAGTATTCCTCAACAATGAAGCTTCATACAATCTTTTCACAATGGGCATCATTTCCGGAAAAGAGACAAACGAGGCAGTAAAGAATGTGTTCGATTATCTTTACAAAGAACTGAACAAGGTGCAGTGCGAAAAATACAACCCCGACAAGATTTATGTAAATCAGGGAAGCGCCGGGATAAGCAATTATCCGGAAGGCTTTTCAGAGATAGTCATGAAGGGTGTTTTCGATTTCAATTACAAACAGAATCTTCTGGACAAATGGACCTGGAGCTAAGTCATGGATGAGCCTATACTCAGAATAGAGAATTTAAGTAAAAAATTCGGAAAGAACCTCGTTCTTGAAGATATTTCATTCGAAGTCAGCAAAGGCGAGTTCCTCTCGCTTCTCGGACCTTCAGGGTGCGGAAAGACCACCATACTCAGACTCCTGATAGGAATAGAAAAAGCGACGTCGGGAAGGATATACAAATTCGGTGAAGACATAACAGATATGTCACCCATGAAGAGGAACATAGGAATTGTTTTCCAGAACTATTCCTTGTTTCCGAACATGAATGTATACCAGAACATCGCCTATGCCCTCAAGAGCAGGAAAATGTCCAAAGAGGAAATAGACGCCAGAGTCAAAGAGATAATAGACATTGTCGGGCTGAACGAGCACGTGAACAAAAAGCCCGTAAATCTCAGCGGCGGACAGCAGCAGAGAGTTGCAATAGCCAGAACTCTTGTGCTGAACCCTGACATCATCCTTTTTGACGAACCGATGTCGGCGCTCGATGCCGAAATAAAGGTGGTGCTGAGAAACCAGCTGAAGGAACTTCAGAAGAAACTCAATATCACCATGATTTATGT
>CADAXH010000103.1 GCA_902791785.1 uncultured Ruminococcus sp.
TGGTGGAATATGCTCGGGTGCTTCTGCTTTGGCCCTATGATAGCCACTCACAGAATGTTCGGAACACTGGGAAAAATAGAAAAACAGCTTGACAAAAACAATTGAATATAATAATCAGAACGCCACCGGATCCGGTGGCGTTCTGACTGTGTAAATTATTCAATGTCTACTGTGACTTTCTGACCATTTTCAGCGGCTGCTGTTCTCATGAGAACTCGGATTGCCTGAGCAATTCTGCCATGCTTTCCGATAACTTTTCCCATGTCGTCTGGTGCTACTGAAAGTTTGAGAGTGACGTGATTGTCTTCGTCAACAGATTCTGTGACATTAATCTGACTCGGGTCATCGACTATCGCAGAAACGATATCTTTTAATGTCTTGGAAAGGTCTGTCATCACGGTACCTCTTATTCAGTCATTCCTGCTTTTTTAAGAAGGGCTTTGACTGTTTCTGTGGGCTGAGCGCCGTTCTTGATCCAAACTTTAGCCTTTTCTACATCGATTTTGACTTCTGCAGGATCTGTCATAGGATTGTAATAACCGAGTTCTTCAACGAATCTTCCGTCACGGGGAGAACGTGAATCTGCAACTACAACGCGATAAACTGGTGCCTTTTTAGCTCCGATTCTTCTAAGTCTGATTTTAACTGCCATTTTCTTTTCCTCCGAAAATATATTGTATTTTTTATTTTTTCCTGATTAATCAGAATCTGAAGGGCATTCCGCCTCTTCCGAATCCTTTTCCGCCGTTCTTTGAGAACTGCTTCATCATCTTGCAGATTGCATCATACTGCTTGATGAGTTTGTTTACGTCTTCAACTTTTGTACCGCTTCCTGCGGCAATTCTTTTTCTTCTCGAGTAATTCAGGATGTCCGGGTAAGTTCTTTCCCTGATTGTCATGCTCTTTATGATGGCTTCATTTCTTGCCATCATTTTTTCATCGACTTTTGCGTCTTTGAGCTGACCTGCATTCATTCCCGGTATCATGCCTACCATTGATTCAAGTGAACCCATGTTCTTTAATTGCTGCATCTGATCGAGATAGTCATCGAGAGTGAATCTCTGCTTTCTGATCTTTTCCTCGAGTTCTGCCGCTTTCTTTTCATCATAGTTCTGCTGAGCTTTCTCGATGAGTGTCAGCATATCTCCCATCCCGAGGATCCTGTTTGCCATTCTGTCCGGATGGAAAGGTTCTATCTCGTCAAGTTTTTCACCTGTTCCGATGAACTTGATGGGTTTGCCTGTGATGTATTTGACTGAAAGGGCAGCGCCGCCTCTTGTGTCACCATCCATTTTTGTCATGACTACGCCGGTTATATCGAGCAGTTCATCAAATGTCTTTGCAACTGTTACGGCATCCTGACCGGTCATGGCATCCACGAAGAGCAGAATCTCATGAGGAGACACTTCTTTTTTGATGTTCTTGAGTTCGTTCATCATCTCTTCGTCGATGTGAAGTCGTCCAGCTGTGTCTATGATTACCGTGTCGAGCAGATTCTTTTTTGCGTGAGCCATTGCATGCTTTGCAATCTCAACAGTCTTTTTGCTTCCGTCTTCGGAATAAACTGGAATTCCGACTTTTTCTCCGACTATTTTCAGCTGATCAACTGCAGCGGGTCTGTACACATCACATGCCACCAGAAGAGGATTCTTGCCCTGTTTTTTCAGAAGAGCAGCGAGCTTGCCGCAGTTTGTTGTCTTACCTGCACCCTGAAGTCCGCAAGCCATTATGACAGTGGGAGGATTGGATGCTACTGTAAGCTTTGAGTTTGTCGAACCCATAATTGCTGTGAGTTCTTCGTTGACAATCTTTATAATCTGCTGGAAGGGAACCAGACTCTCAAGTACTTCGGAACCTACGCATCTTTCGCTGACCTTGTTTGTGAATTCCTTTACTACGGTGTAGTTGACGTCTGCTTCGAGCAGAGCCATCTTGACAGCACGCATTCCTTCTTTGACATCTTTTTCGGTTACTTTGCCTTTGTTCTTAAATATCTTGAGTGCCTGACTCAATTTTTCGGATAATCCGCCAAACATATGTAACCTCCGTCAAAGTCTGATGTTTTCCAGTATTTTCTCGGCAGAAGAGCAGTCGCCGTTTCTGACACTCTCAATTGCTTTTGAAATACTTGATTCAGCATCGTCGAATTTTTGCTTTACACCGAGCTTTTCCTCATAATTGAGCAAACTCTTTTCAGCTCTCACAATGTTGTCTCTGGCGCCCTGTCTGGAAGTCTTCATTATTTCGGCTATTTCCGACAGGGAAAGATCGTCGAAATAGTAATACTCAAATGACTCTTTTTCCTTTTCGGACAACAAATTTGAATATATGTCGTACAAGAGTACTATGGACAAGTTCTTTCCGCTCATATATGCTCCTTTTTGGTGTAAAGCAAATTTGCTTTACACATGATATCACCAGAGAATGAAATTGTCAACAAGTTTTTTCATGCATTATTGATAATTATTAAGGTTTTTTCGCTATAGTGGGTGTTGTCCGCTTGCAACATTTCATCTTTTATTGTATTATTAACTGTAATTGTTAAAATTCTGTAATAAAAATGCTAACAACAATCACCGGATTCAATTGTGTTATGAATATCTGATTCCGGATTAATTGGAGGACAATATATTGATTACTAACATCGGGAATACGCCGTTACTCGCGTTTACACCGATTGACATTTCTCAGATGGAACGTGTGGAATCCATCCGATCCGCATCAGGCAACACACTGTATTTCTATTCTTTTGCTTCTCTCTTTTCGTGGAGGGAGCACGAGGGTTATTCCATCTGCTTTTCAGAGGATGCCTTTCTTGTCAAACACGGAGTCCGCGGAGAAAACGTCTACATGTTTCCATGCGGTACGGAAAGAGGAAAAAAGCAACTGATCGACGCTCTTATTGAGTCGGATCATCCGTCTTTCTCCTGCGTCAGTGATGAAGATAAGCTTTTTCTGGAAAACGAATATCCGGGAAGATTCACTTTTTACACCTGCCGTGACGATTACCCGTATCTGTATGATAAGAATGAGCAGATTTCCCTGGCAGGCAAGGATTTCAAAAACCTGCGTCATCAGATTAATATCGGTCAGGCTGCTGCAGAAGAATGGTCGACGGAGCCTTTGACAGCAGAGAATACGGACAGGGTGAGAGAGATTAACCGGAAGTGGGCCGAAGGCCGCGCTATAGATGATTCGACTGACCTACAGGCAATCGAAGAGGCTCTCGACAATTTTGAATCCCTGCACATGTGGGGTGTTCTGTTTCAGGCTGACGGCAAAGATACAGCGTACGTTCTCGGTACGTATATAAATCATGAGATTTTTGATATATGTTTCTGCAAAGTGCTCGACAAACGCTGTGACTGCTTTATAAAGTGGGCGTTTTACCGTGCACTGCCCGAAGAAGTCAGAACAGTTGATTCTGAGGAGGACATGGGGATTGAAGGTCTGAGGACGCACAAGCTGCTCAGACGACCGAAGGAACTGGTCCGCATCTGGAAAGGAGTCCTGCAATGAGCGTTTACGAGTCAGACTATGTTAAAAACAAATCATTAACCGACAGAATGTTCCGCCGGCTTCTTTGGCCGACTCTGTTTTCTGCGCTCGGACTCGCACTCGGAGACATAGCTGATGCTTTGTTTGTCGGAATACGTATAGGCAGTGTCGGACTCGCGACCATGTCGCTTGTCGCCCCGATATATATGATATACAACGTTCTCGATATAGGAATTGCAGTGGGCGCTTCGGTTCATTATACGAGAACACTGGGCAAGGGAAAAGCAAAGCAGGCAATCGGAATATATTCGCAGATGGTGATGTTCGCCTTCGTCGTCAGCATCCTGATAGGTGCTCTCGGTCTGATCCTTATGCCGCAGATACTGAGTCTGCTCGGAGCCGGTTCTCCGGACGGTGAACTGTGGAATTACGCAAAAGACTACCTGCAGATCATGTTTATGGGCGCACCCCTGACTTTCTTTTATTTTCTTCTGTACTACTGTGTGCGATGCGACGACGACGAAA
This sequence comes from uncultured Ruminococcus sp., assembly GCA_902791785.1. GTDB lineage: Bacteria > Bacillota > Clostridia > Oscillospirales > CAG-272 > CAG-841. The sequence goes on from CADAXH010000103.1 coordinate 4,024, forward strand.
AGCTGGCGAGCGTTGGCTACGTAGTCGGTTATCTTGTTGACGTTTCCGCCAGTGCGCTGTTCATTCTCGGCTTCAAAATGGACGTGCGCGGCGCAATAATAGCCACGGTTCTGGGAAAAGCCGTGGGCATTTGCATTTTCCTGCTCCATTTCACAAAAAAATGGGCTATCCTTCGTTTTAAATTCGTAAAACCGGACTTAAAAGCCATTTTTTCAGTGCTGAAAACGGGCATGTCCTCTTCATTGGGATACATAGGTCAGTTTGTGGCGCTTCTTGTCGCTAATAACATTCTGATGCGCATCGGAGGAGACAGTGCGCTTGCACAGTTCAACGTTGTACAGAACGTGTCATATTTTGCTTTTGCGATTTATCATGCTCTCGGAGATACTGCTCAGCCTCTGTGCGGAACCTTCTATGCGGAGCACAATAAAGATTCCATCAGGCGAGTGATGTTTCTCGCGATTGGCATAGGCGTTCTTTCGGGTGCTGTGATTTCGGGGCTGTTTGCAATTTTTGCCCCTGCTGTATGCAGGTTGTTCGGACTTACCGGATCAGCTGTAACTGACGGCGCATTTGCCGTGAGGCTTTTCTGCCTTTCGGTCATTCCTGCGGGCCTGAGCCTGACGTGGAGTTCATGCTTCCAGTCAATCAACAGGGAAAAGATGGTATTCCTGATCAACCAGCTGCGCACTTTCGTTTGTTTCACCGCTTTTTCATTGATTCTGTCACTGTTCGGACTCAAATGGTTCTGGTTTGTATTCTTAGGAGCGGAACTTGCTACGCTTGCCGTCTGGATCCCGATTTGTCATAAAAAGAAGCAGACTGCTTCTGACATCGTTTTTTCATATCTTCTGGACGCAAACAGGACCGACATTTCAGATTTGACAAGCA
>CADAXH010000104.1 GCA_902791785.1 uncultured Ruminococcus sp.
CAGAAGAAGATGACCCAGTGGCAGCTCCGCGTCTCGGCCTATGCCGGACGCCTGCTCGACAGCCTGGACAAACTCGCGTGGACCGACTCACTCAAGGAGATGCAGCGCAACTGGATCGGCAAGTCCGAGGGCTGCGAAGTTGTGTTCGACACCGTCTGCGGCGACAAGCATCTGCCCATAACCATTTTCACAACACGTGTCGACACTATTTTCGGTGTGACCTTCATGGTCCTCGCCCCTGAGAGCGACCTGGTGCAGGAGCTCACCACTCCCGAACAGGCCGGGGCCGTCGCCGAATACATCCAGCAGGTCAAGAAAAAGACCGAGCGCGAGCGTATCGCCGAGACCAAGACCGTCACCGGCGTGTTCGCCGGCTCCTACGGCATCAACCCCCTCACGGGCGAGCGCATTCCGATCTGGATCTCCGAATATGTGCTCGCGGGCTACGGCACCGGCGCCATCATGGCAGTGCCGGCGCATGACAGCCGCGACTATGTCTTCGCCAAGACTTTCAACCTCCCCATCGTCCCCATCATCGAGGGGTGCGATGTAAGTGAGCAGAGTTTCGACGCCAAGGAAGGCAAGATGTGCAACTCCGGTTTCCTGAACGGATTGGAAGAATCGGATGTAACCTTAAACTTTGTCCTGGATGTGATATATTATGCGATAGGATTCCTTGTGGTATTTGCAGCTGTTTTCATTTCCCAGTTTGATTTTTCAAAATGGCAAAAAAAGAAAGAAAGCAATACAGAAGTCAAAACAGAGGAAACAAATACTGATATCATGGATGATAAAAACGAAAATGTAACAAATAAGGGAGCGGTTTAAACTGCTCCCGATTTCTTTGTATATTGTTTTATAAGTTTTTCTTCATCAAACGGTTCTTTAACGGAATTAATCAGCTGGTATTTTTCATGTCCCTTTCCGGCAAACACAACTATATCTCCGTCTTCTGCAATTGATACAGCATATTTTATTGCCTCTTTGCGGTCATTGATGACAATGTATTCAGATGTCATATACCGGGATATTTCCGAAGAAATTTCTTCCGGAGGTTCATTGTTCGGATTATCTGATGTTATAATGCTCAGATCGGCATATTTTGAGGCCGCTGAAGCGAGTTCGCGCCTTCTGATTTGTGTTCTTCCGCCCACAGAGCCAAACACGCATATAAGCCTGTTTTCTGGCTTTAAAGAAGACAAAAGCTTTTCCATGCTGTCTCCGTTATGTGCATAGTCTATTATAAACTTTACACCGCTTAAAGGAGTGTCGACAATCTGGAATCTTCCCGGAATGGAAATATTTTCAAGGGAAGCTGCAGAATCTTTTACCTGAATACCTGCTTTTTCGGCGCAGAGTATTGCCGCGAGCGCATTTGAAACCGAGTAATGACCGGGCATGGGTAGAAAAGTATCTACTCCGTCGACAGTGTAATATGTCCTGATACCTTCTTCATGTATATTATATGCGGACATACTGCAATCACTGTTTTCAATTGAATACGTGTACAAGCTTCCTGTTGATGCAGCCATGAACTCTTCTGAGAATTCGCTGTCAAGATTAATGATTGAATGATCAGCGAGAGAGAACAATTGTTTTTTGAATTCTTTGTATTCCTCAAAGCTGCCGTGTTCTCCGGGACCTATGTGGTCCGGGGATATGTTTGTAAAGATTGCAAAATCAAACCACAGTCCGAATATTCTGTTCAGCATTATGGCCTGAGAAGATACTTCCATGACGCAATATTCATATTGTTCATTAGCCATAAGATCAAGATAGCCGTACAATTCAAGGCTTGCCGGAGTGGTGTTTTCCGTTTCAATGACTCTGTCAAGCAAAGTGACTCCGCAGGTTCCTATAACCGCCGTCTTCCTTCCGCTGTCATTCAGTATTTTGGACAGCATGTATGAGCAGCTGGTTTTGCCCTTGGTTCCTGTTATTCCGATCAGTTTGATTCTGCATTCGGGATGATTGAACCAGTTTGCGGATATGACTGCAAGCGCAATATGTGTGTCTGTTGATATTATTTGTATGCAGTCGTCAGACAAGGGAAGTTCTCTCATGCAAACGAACACTCTTGCCCCGTGGTTGTAGGCATCCGCTGCATAATTGTGACCATCGGATTTTGCACCAACTATGCAGACAAACAGAGAATTCCGTGTGTACTTCGAAGAATTGTATGAAATCCCGGAAACTTCAGTTGCAGCAAGAACATCTGATGTTTCACCGATGCAATTAACAGTTGTATAATTAAGTCCTGAAATCAAATCTTTAAGTTTCATAGCAGCAAATTATCAAAGCCTATCGGCTCACATCCGCATTCTTCTATTGAAACTTTGGCAAGAACTTCCAATGAATCAACAAATTTCAGATCAGAAGGAGCATTGTCCAGCGGTATCAAAGACAACTCCGTGCACCCGATGAGAAGACAGTCGCAATCTTTTTCTTTCAAAGATTTCGCCACCCTGAAAAAGTCTGTCGGGTCAGTGTCGTTGTTGTTTTTGATCCGGTTGTATATTATGTCCATTATTATCTTCTGGTTCTCTTCATCAGGAACGACATAGTCCAGTCCCATTCTGTCGCACTCACGTTTATATGAACCTGAAAGAATAGTTCCGTCAGTTGCCAAAAGGCCTACTTTTTTTGCTCCGATTCTTTTGATGTATCCGGTTGTGAGTTCAACTATATTCAATACAGGAACCCCTGATGCCTTGTTGAGTTCGTCATAGAAAAAATGCGCAGTGTTACAAGGAACAGAAATGATTTCTGCTCCTGCATTTTCAAGCAATTTAATCCCCTCGATCATCTGCGGCAGAGGAGAAACATCGCATTTTCCGGTGATAAACTCGGTTCTGTCAGGGGTACTGGCACCGCTCAAAACTATAACATCCAGGTGATCCTGGTCACATGATGCTTTTGTATGTTCGGTAATCATTTTGTAGAAAATGACGCTGGCCATCGGGCCGAGTCCGCCGAGTATTCCCAATCTTTTCTTTTCCTGCATTAGGCCTTCCTCTAATTGTATTTTCTGTATTTTCCAAAATACCTGAATGTGTGAATGTTTACAAAGAATAATCTCTTGATGTTTTTCAGATCTTTTCCGTACCAGAGAGTTGAAGCATGTTTTCCTTGTTTTACAAGATCTTTGAGTTTTCTGACAAGCAAATCATCTTTCAGATACTTGTAAACTACCAGTCTGGGAACGGTGTGCCAGAAGAATTCGTCTTTGCAGATCTTTATGTCAAGATCGAATGAATTGTGACGATCCCTGTACAGGCAATCAGCTATATTGTTGCCTGAAGATGTGACGTAGTAATTGCTTCTGCCTTGTCTCAGGTTGATTTCAAAAACCTTGAATTTCTTGTCCCGTTCGTCATATTTGATGTCAAAGTTTGAAAAACCGATGAACCTGATATCATTTAAAAAGTCTTTTAGTTTGCTGATAAGTTCCTCGTTATATTCTGTTATTACAGCTGTATGGTTGCCAAGTCCTTTGGGTGTGTGTTCTTCAAGAAGAACATGGCCAAGAGACATCATCCTGACTTTTCCGTGCGAATCAGAATAATTGGTCAGGACATACATTTTGCTGTCGTCTCCGGGAATCATGTCCTGGATAATGACTGAGTCTTCGTAACCTGCATCATATATCTTCCTGACAATCTGTTTTGCTTTTTCTGCGCTGTTGGCTGAATAAACCTTTTTCATTCCTTCAAAAGGATGTTTCCAGTAAGAAGCTGATTTTGAAGGTTTTATTATTATCGGGTAAGCGAAGGGAAGTTTTCCGTCAAAAACGGAATAATCAGAATCTCTTGTGAATATGTAAGTCTTCGGATAATCAATCCCGTATTTGTCGCACATGCGGTAAAAAGCTTCTTTTGATATCAGCTGACTTGCCAGATCATAATCTATGTAAGGAGTGAAATAGTATTTGCTGAGCTGTTCGCGGTTTCGGATAATCATTTCCGCATATTCATCAGTGCATCCAAGCAGATACAGCTCCTGATCCTTGTGTTTTTCAGCAAAGTCCAGGAGCATTGGAATTGTTTTGGATTCATCAGGTAAATCTTTGACTATTGCAGCATCAATGATTGAACTGTCTGAAGTGAATCCGAGCTTAAGTATTCCAAAAGCATATGACTTGACATGAAACTGTTCATGAAAAGCTCTTGCAACACTGTATGCATTCAATTCAGCCCCCAGCAGCACCGGGGTGATGACCTTATCCGACATTTATTTCATCTCCGAATTCTTAATAGAAAAAGCCCGCTGAAAAGCGGGCGTAGTAAATGAATTACTCCTGTTCTGGAGCTTCAACGGGACAAACGCTTGCGCAAGAACCGCATTCGATGCACTTATCTGGATCGATAACGTATTTTCCGTCATTCTCTGTGATAGCTTCTACTGGGCAATTGTCAGCACATGTTCCGCATCCGATGCATTTTTCGGCATCAATTTTGTAGGGCATAATAATCACTCCGTTCCGATACAGCCTACACGTGTATCTTTACTTGCATTATAGCACAAAAATCATAAATGTCAAACAAAATGGGGCACTTTTTTCGACTTTTTGTCAATCAACAAAAAGTATCTTGAATGCCGCCATTTTCCGGAATCGAAAATATTTACAAAAATATAAAATTAAGCTATAATATAAAAAACTAGCTGGAGGCACATATGAAACTGTTACTCGCAATAGTCAACAATGATGACGCACATTTTGTAAACACATGCCTGACTTCTGAAGGCTTTCATGTTACGAAAATATCATCAACAGGCGGATTCCTGATGAATGGTAACTCTACGTTTATCATAGGTATTGAGGATGACCAGGTTGATGCTGCACTTGAGGTTATAAAAAGAAACTCACAAAAGAGACAAATAAACGTAATAAATGTCGGCGGAGCAACCGTCTTCATTTTGGGTGTGGAAAAATACATTCATCTGTGATTATATGGACAATATATTATTCGGTAACGAAGAAAGCATTCAATTGTTTGAAAGCCTGATCGGCACAGGAAAACTTGCTCATGCCTATCTTTTGGTCGGAAACAGAGGGTCCGGGAAAAAGACGATGTGCAAACAAATAGTGCTGAGACTCGCTGAAAAATCCATAAAGTCAGATCCGTCGCTGTTCAACAGAATAAATGACGGAAACTGTCCCGATGTCAAATATGTAAGAAGAGAAGACGGCAAGAAAAGCATGGGTGTCGATCTGGTGAGAAACGTCATTGAAGACACATCCATGACTCCCTTTGAACTTGACTTCAAAATGTACATTTTTGAGGAGGCTGAACTACTGACAGTACAGGCACAGAATTCTTTGCTTAAAGTCATTGAAGAACCGCCTGCAAATGTATATTTTATGCTTCTTACGACAACACCATCCTCTCTGATACCAACGGTCCGTTCAAGAGTTCAGACTATAAAGATGCAGTCTTTCACAAGTGAAAGAATTCTGAATTATCTGGAGGAAAAGAGACTTCTGGGCGTTGCCACTCAGGAGCAGATAAAATTTGCACTGGATTTTTCAGATGGTGCAATCGGCAAAGCGACCATGCTGCTAAAAGACGGAGATGCAGACTTTTCAGCATATTCAAGCACAAAAAGAATAGTTGACGTTCAGAGCAGAAAAGGCGTCGGGGGGAACCTGATTGACATCATAAAGGAAGTAAAATCCTTTGTTGGCACGTCAGACAAAAGGGGACAGCTGTCACTGCTGCTCACATATCTGTTCAAAGCATACAGAGACCTGCTGAGCCTGAAAATATCCGAGAGTTATACATCTGTTTTCTTTAACAATGATGAGGCAAATACATATGTTTCCCGGTTGTCTCTTGAGACAATTCAACAATCCGTGAATGTCATTTCAACATTACAGAAAGACAGCGCATTTAACTATAATATAACTGCCGCATACAACGTTCTGGCCATAGGTTTATGGGAAGCGGCATAAATTTGAGGTAGATAATGGACAACAATATACAAGAAGAAATCACACCTGTTTCAGGTGCGCTATACGAGATAGTCGGGGTAAGATTCAATGAGACGGGAAAGTCTTATTACTTTGATCCTGACGGCAATACAATTGAAGAGGGCGCGCATGTCATAGTTGACACAATGCACGGACCGGAGTTCGGAACTGTTACTATATCCAACAAGACAGTAAAGGAATCAGAACTGGTTCTTCCTCTCAAGAAAGTTATCAGGGTAGCTACTCAGGATGACGAAGAAGTCAATCGCGACAATAAAGAAAAAGAAAAGGATGCCTTTGATACCTGTCTTGTCAAAATTGAAGAAAATCAGCTGGATATGAAGCTTGTTGCCGCAGAGTATACCTTTGACAGATCCAAACTGCTTTTCTACTTTACTTCGGACGGCAGAGTGGATTTCAGAAAACTCGTCAAGGATCTTGCAGCTGTATTCAGAACAAGAATTGAACTAAGACAGATAGGAATCAGGGATGAAACAAAACTGATCGGCGGACTTGGTTTGTGCGGAAGACCTTTCTGCTGCAATACTTTCTTGAATGATTTTGCACAGGTTTCAATCAAGATGGCAAAAGAGCAGAATCTCTCTTTGAATTCACAGAAGATTTCCGGAGCATGCGGAAGGCTGATGTGCTGTCTGAGATATGAGCACGAGGTTTACGAGGAAGCCCTGAGCAAACTTCCAAAGGTTGATTCCCTGGTTGAGACTCCGGATGGAAAAGGCTATGTTTGCGATCTGGTTCCGCTTTCAGGCATTGTAAAAGTCAAATTCAGATATAATGATGACGAAATCATCAAGTTTTACGATAAAGACAACATCAAGGTGTTAAGTACTCCGAAAAAGAGTGAAAAAGACACCAGTGATGCTGAAGATATTGAGCAGTAATATAATAAGAGGCCACCGGCAAAGGTGACCTCAATTTATTTATAAAAAGTTATTTTTCAACCAGGCATACGGCTTGAGCAGATATACCAAGTCCCGCGCCTGTAAAGCCTAGCTTTTCTTCAGTCGTTGCTTTTACATTGACGTCTTTGGGATCCATTCCGAGTGAGTTGGCAATGTTCTTTTTCATCTGTTCGATATATGGTGCCATTTTGGGCGCCTGGGCAATGATTGTTGAATCAATGTTCAGTATTTTTGCACCTTCCTTAGTAATAATTTCCTTCGTAAGTTTCAGAATGCTGTCTCCGGACATTCCTAGAAATCTGTCATCATTGTCGGGAAACTGTACTCCTATATCCGGCAGAGAACATGATCCGAGCAGAGCATCTGCAATTGCATGACACAGGACATCAGCATCGGAGTGACCTTCAAGGCCTTTGTCATACGGAATCTTCACTTCGCCAATAATCAAATCTCTTCCTTCAACCAATTTGTGGACGTCATATCCTGTTCCAATTCTAATCATCTCAGTCTGACTCGCTTTCAAGTATTTTTTCTGCCAGCGCAAAATCTATATCTGTTGTGATCTTCATGTTATAGTTGCCGCAGTCTACCGGTTCAACTCTGCGTCCTAGCACTTCGACAAGATAACTGTCATCAGTGACGTTTTCTTTATCCAGCTTCGGATTGTACATGGCTACGGTAAACAGAGCTTTTTCAAATACCTGCGGGGTCTGAGCACGCATTATTCTGCTTCTGTCAAGAGTTGATTCTATTTTCCCGTTACTGTCGATTGACTTCAATGTGTCTGTACTTGGCTGAACGGCAATTGCAGCCGCTTTTATGACCCTGATGAAGTCCTCCTGTTTTGTAAGACATCTGACCCCGTCATGTATGACGACATATTCTGCTTCATTTGATATAGAATCAAAACCATTCTTTACAGAATAATATCTCGTTTCTCCGCCTTCTATGATTTTTGATATTTTAGTGATGTTATAATCGCTTTTGGCTTTTTCATAGTAGGGAATATCGCTCTTTGAACAAACAACAACTATCTCGTCTATAAGTTCGCACTTGTTCAGATTTGTAAGAGTTCTGACTATTACAGGCAATCCCTTGATTTCAACAAATTGCTTGAGAACACTTCCGCTTGTTCTTGTGCTTTTGCCTGCTACCGGAACGATACATGAAGTGAAATGGTGTTTGTTGACATATGAATCACTTTTGCCTTTTGCTTTGAAAAGCTTTTTTATGTCCATAGAATCACGCTTTCTGTTTTTGTCATCTCATTATATCAAATTATTATTTCCTTTACAACAAACGGATTGCATCATCACGATGTCCAAATATTACATGCCTGTTAAAGAAAATTAAAAAAAGCACTTTATTTATTCAAGATTATATATTATAATTAGATTCACTGAAAAGACGGGAGGGAATTACTTTGCAAGAGGCATGGGAAGCAATTGTTGCTCAACTAAGCAGTTGGCATGTAATAATTGACATTATTGACATACTGCTGGTTGCTATAATCATATACTGGCTAACCAAGTTTATCATAAGCAGAAGAGCCGGCAAACTTGCTTTAGGAGTTGCCATCTTTATTCTGGCTGTCATTGTCAGCCACGCTCTGCAGATGAAAGCTTTGTATTTCATCTTATCTGCACTGGCTTCAGTTGGTATAGTTGCAATCATCATAATTTTCCAACCGGAAATAAGAATTGTTCTGGAAAAATTCGGTGCTGTATCTTTTATTAAGAATTTTACAGAAACCAAGGGATCCAAAACAAAACAGGCTATCATCTCTTCATTGTGCGAAGGTGTTGAATCACTGGCAAACAGTTATACAGGCGCGCTGATAGTGCTCGAACGTAGCGTACTTCTTGCCGATGAAATCAACTCCGGTGTAATAGTGAATGCTGATGTCAGTCCGACATTGCTCAGAAGTATATTCTTTAACAAATCCCCGATGCACGATGGTGCAGTAATCATTAGAAACGGCAGATTGTATGCAGCTGGATGTTTTCTCCCCATTTCAACTCAGGAAGA
>CADAXH010000105.1 GCA_902791785.1 uncultured Ruminococcus sp.
AAACATGACGAATTCATGGTCAATAGTATTGGGCAAAGTTGGTCAAATAGGTGGCAAGGGACTGCCATATCTATATTCTATGCTGAACAATTTGTATGGAAAAGAAATGCCTGTTGTCAAAGATGATGGGTCAAAGTCAATGGTTGACACTAACTTTATTTACATCGGAGATGGAGATGTCATAAACGAAAGTGTTTCAAAAGGCCTGTTTCCGTTTCCAAATGAAAGTGAAGGTTACACCATTTATGTGGGGGACAGCATAGTATCTCCGGCAAAACAGATGGTTTGCATTACAGGTTATGACGATAAGGGCCAGCTTTACGGCATTATGGATTTCTGCAACAAATACCTTGGCGATATACTCTGGCAGCATGTTGATTTGTGGAGAGAAGACATTTTTTCAACTCCGTTTGAAAGAAAACTGCCTGACTGGAAGTTGACAACATACCCAAAAACAAAAACGAGAGCAATATGGACATGGGGACATGTCATATATGATTATAAAGGCTTTTTCGACAATATGGCCAAAATGCGTCTGAATGAAATTGTCATATGGAATGACCACGCACCGTCAAATGCAAAAGAAGTGGTATCATATGCTCATTCTTTGGGCATAAAAGTGATTTGGGGTTTTTCGTGGGGCTGGTCTACAAATATAGTTGAAGATTTCAAAAAACTGACAGACAAATCCCTTGTCGATCTTAAAAACAGTATTGCCTCCACATACGAAAAAGAATATGCGAACATAGAAGGAGACGGGATATATTTCCAGACACTGACTGAGTTTTCTGACGAAGAATTAAACGGAAGATGTGTGGCTGATGTTGTAACCGGCCTGGTCAATGATACAGCTGAAATAATACTCTCAAAGCATCCCGATCTGCATATTCAGTTCGGAATTCATGCAACTTCAGTCAGATCAAAAATTGAAATATTGAAAAGGGTAGACCCAAGACTATACATAATCTGGGAAAACTGCGGATCGTTTCCTTACAATTATTATCCTGAAAAGACAGATGATTTTGATGAAACATTGTCTTTCACTGATAAACTTATGAAGCTGAGAGGCGATTCAGAAAAGTTTGGAGTAGTGTTTAAAGGTATGTTGAAACTTGACTGGACAAGGTTTAAACATCATAATACCAGTCTGAGAATTGGAGAATATGACAAAGAATTTATACAAAAGCGTCAGACTGAAAAGAATCAGCTCTGGAAGGTGATTCAGGCATCATGGATAAAAAATGCAGTATTTGTGCAGGCAATGGTGTCTGAAATCTTAGAAAAAGCAAATAATCCGATTATCGAGGCTGTACTGGAAGACTCGATGTTTGAAAACGAAATTATGTACCCTGCCGCTCTATATTCCGAGCTGATTTGGGATCCGGATGGAAACATAAATGACATTTTGGGGCAGGTTGCAAAGTATCCTTGTGTAAAATTTGCAAACAACTGAACAAACGAATACAATTAATCCAAAACGAAAAAAGACTATTTTTTTAAGTGAAGTCAGAGCGACACTTAAGAGAAAAGTAAAGTTCCGTATTAACAGTGACAGCCCCGCATTTTTTGCGGGGCTGTAATAGTATAGTCAATTATTTTTTTCTTCAAATATCTTCATGAATCCAAGCAAAGCTCCCCAGTGATAGAATCTGTCGCTGCTTTCCACGTCACAACCTTCGCCTGTATTGGCATTATAGTTCTCGTGGACGTGTCTGTTTTCATTCCATTCTTTCATAAGCAGTTTGTAGGATTTTTCAATCAGGTCGTTTTTTGCATCGGATAATTCTTCGTGATTCCTGAAAGCAAGATATACGAGGAAGTTGACCGGTGCCCAGATTCTTCCTCTCCAGTAGTATTGCTCTGAAAAGGCGCTGTCATTTCGTGAAATTGTCGGAATGACATATTCACCATGGAATTCATCTTTATTGAAGTAATGCTCATTCATCATTCGCAAAGCTCTCTCTTTGCTTATATTCTTGTCAAAGAGGGAATAGAACAGAGTTGGCGACAGCCTGTGTGAAAACTCTTTTGTGTCATATCTTCTGTTCAGATAAATGCCGTCTTCTTCGCTCCATAATGTATCAAGTGCTTTGCTTGTTTCTTCAATTCTTGATTTGAAAACAGAAACATCTTCAGCGTAATTCAGGATTGATGCGATTTCCATAAGTGAGTTGGAATCGAAAATGAACAGTCCGGTTAAGCCAACATCCTCCAAAAGAATAACATTTCTGTCTTTGTCAAACGGAATGTCATCATACATGGGTGAATTGTCCATTCCTGATTCCAGGGCTGCTCCATATGTATCATTTACCCCTGCGTATTCCCACTTTGTGCCATAAAAGACATTGCGCTTGTTGCTTCCCCAGGAGAATGTTCCGTTTGGATTTCTTCTGTTTGCATAAAACCAGTCATTCCATTTTTTCATATAAGGGTAGAGAAGTTTTAAAAACCACTCGTCCCTGTATTTTTTGTACAGATTGAGCAAAACAAATGATCCGACAGGCGGCTGTGAGCGGTCAACGCTTTTAAATCCGTTTCCCCATGTTACGTTTGGAACAAACCCCAATGATTCTGATTCTTTTGTGATTTCAACAAAGTTGGCATAAGCGATGTCTTTGCTCCCAAGGCCTGCCATCAGTGAGCAGAAATAACTGTCCCAACAGTACATTACATAGCCGCCGGATTCAATGCTCCAGATTCTGCTTGTTGGTGTTGCCACCCTGTCGTTTCTGGCATCGTACGTCGTATTCCAGGATATATTAGTTTCAAGAATTTTGTATATATCCTTCAATTCTCCGTATTTGTCAAAACTGTCTTCAAATTCCCTGCGATTATCTCTGATGAGCTTTTTTATTTCTTCAATTGTTTTTTCTTTTCCTGTATAGAAAACAATATCTTCATCCAGGACTCTTGTCATGAATGCACCGGTAAGCGGGATGTTGTAGTCATGTGCACTTTCCTTGCCGTTTGCACGTATATGGGTCTCACTATATTCACTGTGCGAAACCAGGGAAGAGGACTCGTGATAAACATACCCGTTGCGATTCCAAAGGAAGTCTGCTTTCAGGACCAGCATTGCATCTGTTTGCGGGAGTTTTTTGGGCGAAATAAGAATATAGATGTCATCACCATCGAAAGTGGATTCAACAGTAAACTCAATGCCTCTCCACCTGATGGCGGCTTCTGTATATTTGCCGTTGTATGAATGAAGTCCCGGATAAACAATTTCTTCGGTTTCGCCGTAATAATCCTTTTTGAGTTTTCTGCCAATCAGTGCGTCACACAGAAATCTGCCGTATTTATATTCCTTGACGGAGATTGACAAGGCAAGTCCATCACTCATTCTGACATGGGAAAGAATGCTGTAGTTGTTATACGTGTTCCAGCTGCGTGTTAAGTTTTTTTGAATTGTTAAGTATTCTTTGGATTCATCGATTCTCATGTTTTTCAGCCTCTCCAGCTTGGGTCTGCTATTCTTATGTCGATATCATTGTATGACAACACCCGGTAGATTCTGTGATACTGTTCAGGTGATTCACTCATTGTCAGCACTGTATTACCATCTCCCAAATGTGAAACTGCTGACCATTCAGACAATGTCTGTGTAATTGTGGGGCAGCAGTCCCAGAGAGAGATGCCTTTGCCGTATGAAGAAAGAATCTGCTTGGCTCCGCTCACATATTCTTCGGGTTTTTTCAGACCTTCCCATTGAATTTCGGTATGGTAGTCAATTCCGTATTTGTCAGCTGTTTTTCGATATTCTTTTGTTCCTTCTGTCAAAAGATCAATTCTGCTTCCGCTAGTTCTTTCATATATCTTTCCGGTTCTTGCTTTTGCTGTATATTTGTTGACGTCAATCATTCCGTTTGCGCCTAGAACGTCGTGTGTATCTTCAGTCATTTTCATTTTTGTCTGGATAACTCCGTCAATGAGTTTTCCTTTGGCGAGACGTTCAATATCTATTCCTGTAATTTTGCTTGATTGAACATCGTAGCAACCGGTTATATATATTTTGGGTTCAGCTACATTATGTCTTTTTGAATAACTGCTTATTGCGCGTTTCAGTCTTCTGTGAAAATTTGTCATGATATCGCATTTTATCTTAACCAATCCGTCATCGTCCTCAGGAAGAGAAACAATATCTACAGTCTGTCCATACTTCTTTTGATACAATTCCTTGACGGGTTCTTCAAATCCGAGACTGATTCCTCTTGTCCATATGCAAAGAATACCGTCAAAACCGTTCTTTACAGAATCAAGAACAGCTTTTATCATGAAATCCTGTGTTGCCTTGTAACCATAAGACAGAAAGTCTATATATGATCCGTCCCTTGCCTTGCATCTCAGTTCCTTGTGATCCTCGACAAACTTTATATGGAAGAATGGAGCGGCGAAAGGAAAAGAGAAGTTTGACAATTGCATTCTGTGGGCCGCAAACATTTTTATTCCGTATTTGTGTGCATAATCAATCTGGACAGGATAAACCCTGTTTCTGTTCTTTGACAGTTCATGATACAGTTTTTCTCTTTGAGCATTGATTCCGCTCCTGTGGACATAGTCTTTTGACGGATGCTTGTAGTCGATAATGTCATTTGTTACTTCCTGACAAAGTATGCCTATGTCGCTGTCGATCAGCGGATAAATCTGTTTGCAATAATCACGAGGGGACAAAGACACATCATTAAGATGAAAATCACCATCCATGTGAGCAATCATGGTTCTTTTATGGATTCTGTTGATGGATTCATTCACTTCGTCATCAGTCATTCTGACAAATCGGAACCAGAACAAATTAGCTGTGTATTCATAACCGAGATCCGGCTTGCTGATAATAATGTCCTGATTTGTCATATCCGCACA
>CADAXH010000106.1 GCA_902791785.1 uncultured Ruminococcus sp.
GAAGACATGTTGACGGATATTGCAGGCCCGTCAAAAGGAGGACACCAGTCGCCGAGTCCGAACTGCGCAATGCAGCCGTCTGCAAGATTTGTCATGTTGTCTATGTGTCTTGTGAGCTCCTCGTAATTCTCTTTTAAGAAAGTCTTGTCTCCCGTACTCTCGTAGAGATGAAGCGGCACTTCAACAGCAGGCTGGCTCCAGTCAGGTCCGTTGAGGCGGATGTATCCCCAGCCCGTGGAAGGAACAATGCATGGATATCCTCCGTCAATTCTCTGCGCCTCTCTCATGTCCATCATCCATCTGCTCATGAATGATTCTGCGGCATAGTTCATGAAAATCTGCTCGCTCGAAAGACCCGTGTCGCCGGTCCAAGAACTCTTTTCCCTGACGGTGTCGGCAGCAAATGTTCCTATAAGGCAGGACTCGGTTGAACGTCTTGCCATCTCCTGGATTTTGTTTATGTATGAATCTTCGGTTCTGAAATGGCCCCTGCTTTCGATATCGTTGCAGAAAACCCAAACCTCTATGTCGTCAAGGGACAATTCTTCCCCGCCTTCAACTTCCAGATGCTGGAATCCGAAATATGTGAATATGGAATTATGCCATTCAGGCTCATCGCTCTTTTTCGTGTACTCTTCAGTCTGGAAATAGTAGTTCTTTATAAAGCTGTTTATTGCCTGGTGATCAACATGCCCTTCCTTGGACAGGTGATCCCCGTACTTGACTGTTATTTTTTCGCCTTTTTTACCTTTGTACCTTATATTGCATACACCTGCAACGTCAATCCCGGCGTCGAACACCCAGGTGCCTGTATCCGTTCTGTTTTTTGATACCGGATGGAACTCCTTTACGACCCTGACAGGTTCCTGTTCGCTGAGAATAATCTTTCCTCCTGTTCCTCTTGTCCTTCTTGCAGGTTTCCACTCACCTTTTGAAGTGTCAAAGCCGTAGTTGTATACGCCATTTTCTTCAAGATTTGCGTCATATGACTCCCCGTGTCTTACTCCGTTGAAGGTTATTGGGCTGTGAGAAGTCTGCCATGACGGGTCAGATACAATTGTCTCTTTTGTTCCGTCTGAATAATCTATGTGAAGTTCGCACTTCATTTTCGGAACGTCTCTCCACTCTGCGACGGCGGTCTGCCAGGGATCGTCCGTAAAGCAGTTGTAGAAACCGTTTCCGAGCAGGATTGCTATTGCATTCTCTTTTTCGAGCAGATCAGTCACGTCATATGCAAAATATTCTGCATGAACATCATACTTGGTAAACGGAACCGCAATGAATTCGTCTCCCACCTTTTTTCCGTTGATTCTCGCTTCAAAATATCCGAGCCCGCAGATATACAGCTGGGCATTTTTAACTTTGTTCTTCAGGACAAATTCTTTTCTGAGCAAAGGAGAGTCTGTCTTTCCGTAATAGCTGTTGTAGTACCATCCCGTTATCCATTTTCCCTGCCATGGTTCGTCCAGTTTTCCTGTTCTGAACCAGCTTTTATCTTTGTGCTCCTTTTTGTCAATCGTACCGATGCTTGTGATTTCCACTTCATACTTTGTCATTGAACTCAGTTTCTTACCTTTGTATTCAATGCCTACTGTATCTGAAGAGCTGACATAACCGGAATCCCAGTATGTTTCATTTCCGCTTTTAACGAGAATTCTGTATCCCGACTGTATTTCGCCGTTGTCACGCGACTCCAGTTTCCAGGAAAAATACGGCTTTTTATCTGTGTACGGATTATGTCTGTAGTTAACAAGAATTGTATTTGCTCTGATCTCCATTTGCTGCCTCTCGGGTTAAGTTTTTTTACCTGTCTGATGGTATTATACGGAAATCCGTCCATATATTCAACAATGTTGCGTTTGTCACATGATTGTTTTTGCTCATCTGCAAAACAAATATCCTCAAGCAACCCGGAATCATTCAAAAACAACTTCATTGTTTTCCTGTCTCCAGCATAACAGATTAACCGTTTCTGTTGATTTTCATCCGCCTTTGTGATATATTAAATATGGGAAATAATTCCAATAAAGTAAAGCGAGGTATTTATTATGAAGAGAATTATAGCACTGGTCCTGTCTCTTGCACTGATTGCTGCCACACTTCTGCTGTCAGCATGCGGAAACAAAGAACCACAGAAATTCAATACTCCCGAAGAGCATTTTGAATATGTTGCAGAAAAATCAGCAAAGACTTATCTGTCTTCAGGTCTGCAGCAATACAACACTGCAATCGAACAGTTTACAGGAAAGTCCTTATCATATTCACTTAAAGTTGAACTCGGCACTGACCTGACATCAATGCTCTCGTCACTTGTCAATTCAATGTTTTCCTCTTCTGAAGACGGAATTAATCTGACAACACTTAAGGACATTGAAGCAAAAGTACATACATCAACAAGTGGTAATCTTGCAAACGCATGTCTCGGACTCCTCATCAACGGAAAAGAGATAATAGTTGCTGAATTGCAGCTTAACAGCGAGAAAAAGACCGTTGCAGCAAAGATACCGGTCATATCTGACGAGTATTACACCATAGTTGAAGAACAGGATTTTGATAAATTACCTGAACTTTCATCTTTCGGAACAGTTCTGTCAGAACTCAAAACAGAACTTCCAACAGATGAAGAAATAACAACAATTGTTATGCGCTACCTGGGTATGCTTCTCAAAAAGGCAAAGGACGGCGTTGAATCAGAAGAAGAATACAAAGTCGGTTCTCTTACCGAAAAAGCTAGATGCGTAACAAGTGTATTTTCATTCAAAACAGTCAGCGACTTTGCCAAAGAAGCACTCACAGCATTGAAGGACGATGCAGATGTTCTCGCTATAATTGAACGCAATGCTGAAGAAGGCAAAAAAGCTGAAGCAAAACAGGAATATCAGAAAATGATTGACACTGAGCTGCAGAAGCTCAATGAAAAGACCGAAGGAACAACATTATCCGACGACGAAAAACTTGAAGTCAAGTTCTTCACAAACAAGAACAATGAAATTCTCGGAGTCAGAGTCAACGTCAACAGGACTGATGACACAGGCGCAGCAAAAACAGCTTCCGTAACAGCAGGCTTCCTTACAACAAAAGACAAATATGCCCTTTCTGTCGAAGTAAAGGAAGGCGACGAAGTAAAGGCAACAGTTGATTCCGAAGGCACTTATAACAACGGCAAAATCTCCGGTGTCATAAATGTCAAGGTTGGCGACGCCACCATCCCAGTAACAGTCAAGGATCTTGATGTCAAGGCAGTGGAAACAGGCAAGATCCCGACTGGATCAATTTCAGTTTCAATCGCTGACATTCTCTCGATTGTCAACACATCAAATCCCGGCCAGACAGATCTTACCACATTGATGATTCTCAATACTCTCTCTTCCTATTCACTTGTATATGAGTATACAACTGCTGGAGAACTGAACACAATTACTGTTGCAATTAAGAATGAGTCGAAGACATTCCTGGCTATAAGCGAATCCGCCGAGGTAAAGAGTTCCACACCGGTAACTGAAGTCACAACAGCTAAGAGTCATGACGAGTTCCTGGATCACATGAGCAAACCTGAAACAATGTCAGGAATAGTTGACAAAGTATCAACTTCTCTTAAAGAAGCAGGACTTGACGAAAAACTTGTTTCTCTGTTATCAATGCTGATCTACGGTTTTAATCCGGAGATAAATTAATAATTGATGTTAATTGGGGCGGCATGAAAAACATGCCGCCATTTTTCTATGTATTGAATATTTGAACGTATAATAGTATAATTACGTCGGAAAAGGAGTGTAAAAAACCATGGAAATTTTTAAGAACATACCAACAATCAAATACGAAGGACCCAAGACCACAAACCCTCTCGCATTCAAATTCTATGACAGCGACAGAGTTGTTCTTGGCAAAAAAATGAGTGAACATCTTCCCTTTGCAATGGCCTGGTGGCACAACCTGGGCGCAGCAGGAACAGACATGTTCGGCAGAGATACTGCAGACAAGTCTTTCGGAACTGAAAAAGGCACAATGGATCACGCAAGAGCAAAAGTTGATGCAGGTTTTGAATTCATGAAGAAAACAGGCGTCAAGTATTTCTGTTTCCACGACGTGGATCTCGTTCCCGAAGCTGACGACATCAAAGTCACAAATGCAAGACTTGACGAAATTTCCGACTATATCCTCGAAAAGATGAAAGGCACAGACATCAAGTGTCTCTGGGGCACGGCAAACATGTTCAGCAACCCGAGATTCATGAATGGTGCCGGTTCAACCAACAGTGCTGACGTATACTGCTTTGCAGCTGCACAGATCAAGAAAGCTCTTGACGTAACAGTAAAACTCGGAGGCAAAGGTTATGTGTTCTGGGGCGGACGCGAAGGATATGAGACACTCCTGAACACTGACGTGAAATTCGAGCAGGAAAACATCGCAACCCTTATGCACATGGCAGTTGACTACGGCCGTTCAATCGGATTCAAGGGAGACTTCTACATCGAGCCCAAGCCGAAGGAGCCAATGAAACACCAGTACGACTTTGACGCAGCAACCGCAATCGGATTTTTGCGCCAGTACGGCCTTGACAAAGATTTCAAACTCAATATAGAAGCCAACCACGCTACCCTCGCAGGACATACATTCGAGCACGATCTTAGAATATCCGCAATCAACGGAATGCTGGGAAGCATTGATGCAAACCAGGGCGACTACCTTCTCGGATGGGATACTGACGAATTCCCGTTTGACGTATACACCGCAACAATGTGCATGCTTGAAGTAATCCGTGCAGGCGGTCTCACAGGCGGCTTCAACTTTGACGCAAAGAACCGCAGACCTTCTTACACATACGAAGACATGTTCGAA
>CADAXH010000107.1 GCA_902791785.1 uncultured Ruminococcus sp.
TATATTGTGTTATTTTAATATATTTTTTAAAATGTGAATTATGATGAAAATATTTAAAAAATTGATAGTAGTTGCAGTTGTTGTGTCTTTGGCACTTGAGACATTTGCAGCAGAAAGAATAGTGACTGGTGGTATAGATTCTTTGATGGATAATGGTCCTGGTTCTATGATGGAAGTTTTGGTAGCAGGGGATTCATATGCGCAGAGGTTTTATAATGATGAAAAAGGTAAAGAGTTAAAGCTATATCCATTTTTTCCTGACCTGCTTTTGTCTTAGGTTCTATCGCAACCCTGATAACGGGTTCCGGGAAAACCATCTGTTCAAGCTGGATCGGATGCTTTTCGTCACAGAGAGTGTCGCCTGTTGTTGTGCATTTTGTCGCAACAACAGCAGCGATGTCTCCGGAGTAACAGACATCTATATCCTTACGGTCATTTGCATGCATCTGAAGAATTCTTCCGAATCTCTCTCGGGAGTCCTTCTCTGCATTGAGTGCGGTGTCACCCGCATTTATCTTTCCCGAATATACGCGGAAGAAACAAAGTTTTCCGACGTACGGGTCAGTCATTATTTTGAATGCCAATGCTGAAAACGGAGCATCATCTGAAGTTTCTCTCTCCTCTTCTTCGCCTGTCTCCGGATTAATTCCTCTGACGTTCGGCAAATCGAGCGGTGAAGGCATGTAGTCAACAATTGCATCAAGCAATCTCTGTACGCCTTTGTTCTTGTATGATGAACCGCAGACAACCGGTACAATCTTATTTGCTATCGTCTCTGTTCTGATAGCTCTCTTAAGATCATCGATGGATATTTCTTCTCCGGCACAATATTTATCAAACAATTCCTCATCGGACTCGGCAACAGACTCAACAAGTTTGGTTCTGTATTCATTGGCCAAATCCACCATGTCTTCCGGGATCGGAGCTATCTCAATGTCCTTTCCCAAATCGTCCTTGTAGAAGACGGCTTCCATCTTTACCAGATCAACAAGACCGCGGAATGAATTCTCTTTTCCGATGGGCAGCTGAATCGGGATTGGATTAGCTTTGAGTCTTTCTTTCATCATGTTGATGACTCTGAAGAAATCCGCACCGTTTATGTCCATCTTGTTTACATAAGCCATTCTCGGTACATTGAACTGACTTGCCTGGCGCCATACGGTTTCTGACTGAGGTTCAACACCGCCTTTTGCACAGAAGACTGCAACAGCTCCGTCCAAAACTCTCAATGAGCGCTGAACTTCAACTGTGAAGTCAACGTGTCCGGGAGTATCAATCAGGTTAATGCGTGTGTTCTTCCAGAAACAGGTTGTAGCAGCTGAGGTGATTGTAATACCTCTTTCCTGCTCCTCTTCCATCCAGTCCATCGTTGCACTGCCGTCATGAACTTCGCCAAGTTTGTAAGTTCTTCCTGTGTAGAACAGGATTCTTTCTGATGTTGTTGTTTTTCCAGCATCAATATGTGCCATTATACCAATATTTCTTGTTCTCTCAAGTGGGTATTCTCTTGGCATAAATTTAAATAATCTCCTTGAAAAATGATACCTCTATGCGGCTTCTCGCTCCGCTGTATCATCAATATCTGTAATGTGCGAAAGCCTTGTTGGCTTCTGCCATTCTGTGCATATCGTCTTTTTTCTTGACTGCACCACCGGTGTTACCGATAGCGTCCATAATTTCTGCAGCCAGGCGTTCAGCCATCGTACGCTCACCGCGTGATCTGGCATATAAGACGATCCATCTTAATCCGAGAGTTTGTCTTCTCTCAGGACGAACCTCCATAGGCACCTGGAAAGTTGAACCGCCAACTCTGCGTGCTTTACATTCAAGTGTAGGCATAACATTGTTCATTGCATCATTGAATGCTTCTATGGGATTCTTGGCAGCTTTGCTCTCTACGATTGCAAATGCATCGTAAACGATTTTCTGAGCAACGCCCTTTTTGCCATCTTCCATAACGTTGTTTATAAGCTTTGTTACGAGCTTTGAGTTATACATTGGATCCGGCAAAACATCTCTTTTAGAAATTTGACCTCTTCTAGGCACTGAAATTCCCTCCTTCACAATTAAATGTTGATATCATAGGTACTCGAAAGTTTCCTCCCGCTGTGCTTCGATTATGGTCAAATCGAAAGTTAAATAACGATTATTTATCAAAATCGAAAGCTATGCGATCAGTTTTTTTACTGTAATACCTTTCTCGTTAGCTTGTCTTCTTCTTACCGCGTTTAGCGCCGTAGAGTGAACGACCCTGCTTACGATCAGCAACGCCCTGTGTATCTAATGTACCACGGATAATGTGATAACGAACACCAGGCAAGTCTCTAACTCTTCCGCCTCTTACAAGAACAACGGAGTGTTCCTGAAGGTTGTGTCCGATACCCGGAATGTAGCATGTAGCTTCGAGACCGTTAGTAAGTCTAACTCTGGCAATTTTACGAAGAGCTGAGTTAGGTTTTTTAGGTGTCATTGTTGTAACCTTTGTACAAACACCTCTCTTCTGAGGAGAGTTCAAATCAGTCTGAGAATTTTTGATTGAGTTGAATCCCTTTGTAAGAGCCTGAGCCTTTGACTTATATGTACGTTTTGCACGTCCATTGTGAACTAGCTGGTTAAAGGTTGGCATACTGGTCCTCCTTTCGTTAAGAATAAATAATCTTTATCTGATCTCTGCATTGTCGGTTATTCTGCAGATTCTAGATATCTCATTTGCAGGCTGACGGGCATAGTTATCCCATAGCCACACTCACGTATCGTATATGTTATCATTATTTTTTTCAATTGTCAACTAAAATATATTATTTATATATATAAATCTTATGGGTTTTCGGGTAATTTGTTTGTGCATTTTTTACCAAATGAAACCATGCTCTTCCTGAAAGTAATTATGCCCCCGCTTTCGCGGAGGCATAAAACTGAATTTTAAGTTATTCGGCAACAGCTGCTGTTGTTTCAGGCTCTGAATTACCTGGCTTTTCTTTCGGTTCGACCGTGACGCCTCTGTAAGAATCAAGACCTGTTCCTGCAGGAATCAGCTTACCAATGATAACATTTTCCTTGAGTCCGATAAGATGATCGACTTTGCCCTTGATGGCTGCGTCTGTAAGCATCTTTGTGGTCTCCTGGAATGATGCTGCCGACAAGAATGAGTCTGTCTGCAGTGAAGCCTTTGTGATACCAAGAAGAATTGGTGATCCTTCAGCTTTTCTGAGTGTCGGTTCGCCGGCATCGATTCTAGCCTGAATCTCATCATTTTCAGTATCGAACTGGGTAACGTCAATGATGGTTCCTTCAAGAAGCGTTGTATCGCCCGGATTCTCGACTTTGATCTTTCTTGTCATCTGGTGCATGATAACTTCGATATGCTTATCGCTGTTACGTATATCCTGGAGGTGGTAAACCTTGTGAACTTCACGGAGAATGTAGTCGTAAAGTGCATCGATACCACTGATCCTGAGTACGTCAAGAAGGTTGTAACTTCCTTCAGTAAGTGCGTCGCCGACGTTGACATGTTCGCCGTCTTTGAACAGAACTTTTGTAGCAAGAGGTACAGAATATGTAACTTCTTCCTTGGTTTCATCGTCTGTAACGACAATATTTCTGACACGTTTGACGTCAGTTGTCTTGACAGTACCTGAAATCTCTGAAAGTGTAGCTGCTCTCTTTGGTTTGCGTGCTTCGAACAACTCTTCGACTCTAGGAAGACCCTGAGTGATATCTGATTCTGTAGCAACACCGCCTGAGTGGAACGTACGCATTGTAAGCTGTGTACCCGGTTCACCGATTGACTGTGCAGCTATAACACCTACTGCTTCTCCGACTGCAATCATTGTGCCGTTTGTTGAAGACAAATCTGAACCGTAGCAATGAGCACATACTCCGTATTTTGACTTACACTTGAGGATAGAACGCAGATGAACTCTTGTTATGCCGCTGTCAACGATTTCCTGAACTTTTTCCTTGGAAATGAGTTCATTGTCTTTGACGATAACTTCGCCTGTCTTCGGGTTAACGATATCACCAATTGTGAATCTTCCCGGAAGACGCTCTGCGAGCGGTTCAATAACTTCGTTTCCGTCTTTGAGATCGTATACCCAGATACCTTCTTTTGTTCCGCAGTCTTCTTCCTTGACGATAACATCCTGTGATACGTCGACAAGACGTCTTGTAAGGTAACCGGAGTCTGCTGTCTTAAGAGCTGTATCTGAAAGTGTTTTACGTGAACTACGAGCTCCTGTGAAGTATTCGAGTTCTTTCAGACCTTCACGGAAGTTGGATTTGATCGGGATTTCGATTGTCGTACCTGTAGCTGTCTGCATCAATCCACGAAGACCTGCCAGCTGACGGATCTGACCGATACTACCACGGGCTCCTGAATCTGCCATCATCTTGATAGGATTGTATCTTGAAAGTCCGTCTTCAAGTGCCTTGGTAATGTCTTTTTCAACCTTTTCCCAGACCTGAATAACGTTGTGAGAACGCTCTTCATTGGACAGGAAACCACGGTTGTACTGCTTCTGAATTTTTTCAACCTGGGCATCAGCTGCAGCAATTATATCCCATTTTGCCTGAGGAACAACTACGTCGCTGATAGCGATTGAAACTGCTGCCTTTGTAGCAAACTTAAATCCGTTTGCCTTGATGTTGTCGAGAACATTTGCAGTTGTTTCAATATCGTGCTTTTTGATCGTCTCATTGATGATCTTACCAAGCTGTTTCTTGCCTACTGTATAGTTGACTTCAAGATCGAATTCAGTTTCGGGATTTGTTCTGTCAACGAATCCGAGATCCTGAGGAACCGACTGGTT
>CADAXH010000108.1 GCA_902791785.1 uncultured Ruminococcus sp.
TTGTTTGGCTCTTTGTTACTAAAAGTTTCAAAGATAATTAACGAGATTCTTTGTATAAATCTTTCTTTGTTATTGTTCAATTTTCAAGGATCGACTTGCTGACCTCTTCAAAGGGCAGCTCGCTAAGTCTATCACAAGCAATTTATATTGTCAAGCACTTTTTTTGAAAAATTGAAAAAAATTTCAATAGTTTTTGAAAAAACTCAGAAAATGTGTGAATATGTCTGGAAATACTGAATGAAATACTGTTTTTGTAATGGTTGAAGAAAAAGCAAATCTGCTCTATAATAATAAGGTATATATTTAATGCTATCGATTAATAGCATATTTTGGAGGATTAATATGACCAAAGCATCCAGAAACTATGCAAATAACCTGTTGAAATTCATCAATGAATCACCTACACCGTTCCAGTCGGTTGAAAATCTTGCCGCAATGCTGGACAATGCAGGTGCAGTGAGAATAGAAGAAGGAGACAAATGGGAACTTAAAAGCGGAGTTCTCTATTATATAATCAAATCCGGAACACAGCTCGCTTCATTCAGACTCGGAAAAGATCCGGCTGAACACGGATTCAGAATAGCAGCTGCTCACCACGATACTCCCGGATTCAGAATAAAAACAGTTCCGTCAAAGACGGACATGGGATATGAAAGAATCTGCCTTGAAGGATACGGTGGACTCATAGTTCACGGATGGGTTGACAGACCGTTGTCCGTAGCAGGAAGAGTCTACTACAGAGACGAAAAAGGAAATGCGGTTGCAAAGAATATAAATATCCACAAACCTCTTCTCGTTATACCCAGCGCTGCAATTCATGTAGTAAGGGATGTTAACAACGGTGCAAAATTCAATCTGCAGACTGAAATGCTTCCTTTCTTTGCCCAGAGAGAAGGCAATGAGACCGGATTCATGGCATACATTGCAAAGGAAGTCGGATGCAAAGCTGAAGATATTCTTTCTTATGAACTGGCTCCATATGAATATGCTCCCGGATGTTTTGTCGGTGAAAACGAAGAATTCATGTCAGTTCCGAGACTTGACGACGCTGCAATGGCACACGCAGTCATTTCGGGCATGTGCGACAAGGGCGGATATACGGATATAGGTGTTGTATTTGATCACGAAGAAATAGGATCAAACTCCGACAGAGGAGCAAAATCCGACACAATAGCCATGATAGTTGACAGAATCTGCGAGTCGCTCGGATATACTTCAGAAGAAAAATACAGAGCTCTTGCAAAAACAATAGTATTCTCAGCAGATATGGCTCATGCAACTCATCCTTCATATGCAGGCCTGTCAGATCCGAACCTGATTGTCAAACTCAATAAGGGTCCGGTATTGAAGCTGGCATACAGACAGTCATACTCCACATCTGCAGAAGGCACGGCTTTCTTCAGAACATTGTGCGAAAAAGAAAAGATTCCTTATCAGATATTCAACAACCGTTCCGACGCAAACGGCGGAGGCACAATCGGACCGATCATCTCATCAATGATGGGTGTAGTTACGGTAGATATAGGAAATCCGCAGCTTTCAATGCACGCAGTGAGAGAACTCGGCGGAGTTGAAGACGGATACAATATGGTAAGACTATTCAAGGCATTTTTCAGAGGTTAACGATGAACAACAGTTTCTTTGCCCTGGTTTTCAGGGAAAAATACATGAAGAGATGGGGTCTTATGCGCAATGCAAATGACGAAGATCTGGCTTCCCATTCTGCGGAAGTTGCTGAACTTGCCCACGCTCTTGCAATAATAGGTAATACATATTTCGGAAAGCATTATGACGCAAACAAGGCCGCAGTAGTCGGTCTGTATCATGACGCACCTGAAGTATACACGGGAGATATGCCCACTCCCGTCAAGTATTTCAGCCACGCAATGAGAGAAAACTATCAGATTGTTGAAAACAATGCGATTGAAGAACTGCTTTTGAAACTCCCCGTCGAGCTCAGAGATACTTACAGAGAAGCTCTGAAGACAGAAGATGAAGAAATAGAGAAACTCGTAAAAGTGGCAGACAAGCTTGCAGCATACATCAAATGTCTGGAAGAAATCAAATATGGAAACCCCGAATTTTCTTCAGCTGAAAAGACAATAAGGAAGTCTCTGGACAAAATGGAAAGTGAAGAACTGAGATGGTTCGAAAAAAATATTCTTCCATCATTCTTACTTACACTTGATGAAATGCAAAACAATTGAAAGGAATTATATCAATGTACAGCGCAAACACAATTGTCAGACTTGCAAAAAAGAATCTGGATAAAATCTACGGAGAAAAGAGCGCAGAAGCTTCAAAAAGAATTGCAAAAGCCGTGAATGAATTCATAAAACTCTACGGAGAGGGAGATTTTTCCGTATTCTCAGTTTCAGGAAGAAGCGAAATATGCGGAAACCATACAGACCACAACCTCGGTGAAGTTGCTGCCGCATCAATAGATCTGGACATTATAGCCGTGGCAAGAGAGGTAAAAGGCAGCATTATCAGAGTGAAGAGCGAAGGATTTGACGAAGATGTAGTCGACATCAAGGTTCTCAAACCCCAGAGCGAAGAAGCAGGCAAATCCGCTGCACTTATCAGAGGGGTTGTAGACGGACTGAAGAAAAACGGCAGAAAATATGGTGCCTTTGTCGCTTATACCACAAACCAGATAAAGAAGGGTTCCGGACTGTCTTCTTCAGCAGCTTTTGAAGACATGATAGGAACTATTGAGAACTATATATATAATGAAGGAAAGATAGGCTTTACTGAAATAGCTCAGCTCGGTCAGTATTCTGAAAACAAATTCTTCGGAAAACCGTGCGGTCTCATGGATCAGATTGCATGTGCTGCCGGCGGTTTTGTACATATAGACTTCAAGGATCCAGCAAATCCGAAAACAGAAAAAGTCAAATTCGATCCTGAAAAGCACGGATATGCCCTGTATATTGTCGATACAGGCGGCAGCCATGTAAATCTTACGCCGGACTATGCATCAGTTCCTGCAGAAATGAAGTCAGTGGCTGAACTTTTCGGTCAGAAGACACTCAGAGGCATCACTGAGAAGAAGCTTATATCAAAGACAAACGAAATCAGGGAAAAACTCGGAGACAGGGCAATGCTGAGAGCAATTCACTTTGTCCGCGAGAACGACAGAGTCAGAGACCTGTTCAAAGCCCTCAGAAATGACGATATTGAAGAATTCCTCAATGTAGTAAGACTTTCAGGCAATTCTTCCGCAACACTTTTGCAGAACTGCTATTCCGTCACAGACGTAAAAGAGCAAGGAATTCTTCTTGCATGTGCAATAGCTGAATCAGTTGTAGGTGAAAAAGGTGCTTTCAGAGTTCACGGCGGCGGTTTTGCCGGAACAATCCAGGCTTATGTTCCGCTCGACAAAGAAAATCTCTTTGTAAGGAAAATGAGCGAATCATTCGGAAAAGATTCAGTTACAAAACTGCGCATTCGTCCTTACGGCGCTGTCAAAGTATTGTAATAAGGTATATATTTTGAAAGCATATACACTGTTTTCGGGTTCAAAGGGAAACTGCATCTACATAAAGACCGATAAAACCCAGATACTTGTCGATTGCGGAGTATGTGAAAGAAACATAAGAAACGCAGTTGAAAAAGTGGGCGGGAAAATGGATGAAACAGATGCAATTTTCATTACCCACGAACATTCAGATCATGTTGCCGGAATAAGAGTTATCGAAAAAAGATACAACACACCGGTTCACATTACCAAAAATTCCGCATATTGTCTTGTAAAAAACATGGACAATCCATATAATCTGTTTCTGCACGACGAAAAATACACAGTTCTTGTAAATGAACTTGAAGTATCTTCTTTTTCTCTGTCCCATGACAGCGAAAGTGCAGTTGGATACACGATTCATGACACTGTTACAGGTCAGAAGATAGGAATTGCAACAGACACCGGTTGCGTAACAAAGGAAATGAAGGCATTCATGGCCGGATGCGAATCTGTTGTTTTGGAATCAAATCATGATACGGACATGCTTAAATGCGGCCCGTACCCTGAAGACCTGAAAAGAAGAATACACAGCAAATACGGCCACTTATCCAATAAGGATGCAGCGGAATTTGCAGCATATCTTGCTGAAAACGGAACAAAAAGAATAGTATTGTTTCACCTGTCTGATGAAAACAATACTCCCAAAATCGCAGTGCAGACGGTAAAGAATGCAATAGATAACGATGAAATTGCCGTCGTCGCTGCAGAAAAATGCGACGCAGTGGAGATTATCTGATTTGAACGTAGATGTTATTTATGTCGGAAACACAAAAGAGAGTTATCTGCTTGAAGCTCAGCAGGAGTACCTGAAAAGACTCGGTGCATACTTCAAAGTCAGCATGACCGAACTCAAGGAAGCAAAACTTCACGACAATCCGTCGCAGAGCGAAATTGAAAGTGCTCTGAAAGACGAAGGAGACAGAATTCTTCAGGCTCTGCCTAAGAAATCATATAACATAGCACTCTGCGTCGAAGGAAAGCAGTACTCTTCAGAGGAATTCTCCGAACTGTTTGAAAAGGCGGCAAATCAGGGTCATTCAAGAGTCTGCTTTATAATAGGCGGACCTTACGGAATGGACGATAGAGTAAAAAACGCATGCGACGTAAAACTGTCTCTGTCAAAAATGACTTTTACTCACAGAATGGCAAAAATACTGTTGCTCGAGCAGATCTACAGAGCGGGAAACATATTGTCGGGCGGAAATTATCACAAATAGAAAA